>NZ_DJUD01000073.1:0-98654 GCF_002439405.1 Psychrobacter sp. UBA6291
TATTTGTGTCTTCATAACCTCAAATATATCATCTTGCTTTGGCTGTCACCCTCCTTTATTTCCTCAGCATACTTTTTGATACACCACCATAATTTTTATATATTCTTGATAAATACCCCACTCATATTCGGCTTGAGACTTCTGCTTACCGTTCTTTGTTACTATCTTATCACCGAACTCTCTAAAGAACGTTAAACGATTTCGTTGCGCCAAGTGAAAATAATCTGATGACGGGTCTAGATAAACACATCGCATCACTGAACGTCTAACTATCTCTTGATTTTCGTTCTTAGGTTTTTGAATTTGTGTATCGTAGAATTCTTCATTATTTAGGTTGGAACTAGTCTTAACGAATTTTTGTGTATTCTCAAATGATAAATAGGAAATCCCTCCTATAGAGCTATCAGATTGGAAAAATTCTTTTTTGAAAACCAAGCTTACTCCAGAAGCTTCTTTATTATCTTGTTTACCATATAGTCTAAATTGATTTAGACTATCATGGTTGAAAGTAAAGCAGCTGATGAAAGCATGATAGTCTTCATTAAAATCTAATGGAGTAAATTTATTATCTTTTACACCTTTTAACTTCCTAATAAGTAACTGACCCTCGCTTGGATCATTAACATTATTGATCGTATTTAACCTAAAAAGGCTGGGAGAACTGTTCTTCTTATCATTACTTAATAGCAGGTTAGAAATATATGTCGACGTATAATGGGCAAGCTTTCTCTCGAAAGGTTTTTCTTCATCAGCATACTGTTTGAAATCTAGTGTCAAAATACTGGCTATTTTTAATACTAGATTTAATAAGCTCAAAGCACTTAAACCAAAACTTTCTGTCTCAGTATTTTTTAACAAATCACAGATTTTGCTATAACAGTATGCTTCATAAGAATAAGCTGAATCAGCGTTAATGAACGCCTTTTGTGCTTCTTCATATTTTTTTGATACATGGTCATTAATGAAGTGTTGTCCAATTTCATATTGAGCACGTGCATATACTAAGATATCATCTGAATGGATAATTTGTTCCCATGCAGTAATAGCTCTTCCCATATTGTTACGTTCAGCATAATAACTACCGATACAAAATTGTGCCATAGCATAGGCTTCTGCATTGTATTTGCGCTCAACTCGCTTCCATGCAGCTAGAACACTTAGAGAGTTTCCAATATCTTCTAATATCCATCCAATACTCAACTCTGCTTGTGCATATATTTTTGGGTCATCAGAAAAGCTAATGTTACATAGTGTTCTTAACGCATTTTCCAAGTCTTTTTCTTTTTTTAATATCAGCCCTAGAATATACTGAGCTTTTGCATAGACTCTTGGGTTATCTGAGTCACTAATATTTCGTAAAATCGATAAGCCTTTTTCAGTATTTGTATTCTTATATAAATAAAGACCTATATTAAATTGTGCTTGAGCATAAATTTCAGCATTATCTGTATGTTTAATACTACCCCATGCCAATAATGAATTTAATTTATCACCTTTTTCCTGTAAAGCATTTCCAATATTAAGTTGCGCATTTGCATATACATTTGAATCATCATTACAATTAATATTCCTCCATCTAGCTAATGCTAGATCAATCTGATCACTATTTGCTAAAGCCATACCCATATTGAGCTGGGTATATGCATAAACTTTTGCATTATCTATATATTTAATATTTTCCCATACAGATAACGCACTCGAAATATCATTACTTTGCGCTAAGATAATTCCAATATTAAACTGTGCTTTTGCAAAAGCTTCATTACCATCTTTCTCACGAGTAACCTTCTGCAACCCTTCAATTTCCCTAAGAGTCGCTTCGTCCAAGCCTTCTAATTCACCAATATTCATACTCTACCCCCCAACCAACGCCAAAAACTCTTCTTCACCCACCACTTTCACACCCAATTTTTCCGCTTTGGTTAGCTTAGAGCCAGCTTTATCCCCTGCCAATAGCGCGGTGGTTTTTGCCGAGATACTACCTGACACTTTTGCACCCAGCGCTTGTAGCTTAGCTTTGGCTTCATCGCGTGCCATGCTATCAAGCGCGCCCGTAATGACCCATGTTTGCCCATCGAGCGGCAATCCCTCTGACAGCACTTGCTCAACCTTATCCCAATGCACGCCAGCTTCGCGCAGTGCGGTGATGACTTCGATATTGTGCGGCGCACGGAAAAACTCATGAATAAGCTCGGCGGTAATCGCCCCAACATCAGGCGTTTGTAAGAGCTTATCAATATCTGCTGCCATCAGGGCATCAAGGTCGCCAAATTGCTGCGCCAAATTCTGTGCTGTTGTCTCACCGACGCCGCGAATACCGAGCGCATAAATAAAACGTGCCAGCGTCGTCTGTTTACTGGCTTCGATAGCATTAACGATGTTTTGCACCGACTTTTCGCCTAATTTTTCAAAATTAATCAGCTCGTCCGTATGTTTATGTAACTGATAGATATCGGCGACGGTCTTGACCAAACCGTGCTCAAAAAAGCTAATCAACCAACTTGCGCCTAAGCCATCGATATCCATCGCTCGGCGTGAGACAAAATGAATGAGGGCTTCTTGCTGCTGCGCGGGACAAAACAATCCGCCCGTACAACGTGCCAACGCTTCACCTTCGGGCAATACCACAGGCGAGTCGCAGACAGGACAGGTCGCTGGCAATTTAACCGGTTCTGAATCTGCTGGACGCTGATCTGTCCAAACGCGGGTGACTTTGGGGATGACATCGCCTGCACGGTGCACGCTGACCATATCGCCTGCGCGCACATCCAAGCGCTGAATTTCACCAAAGTTATGCAAGGTAACATTGCTGACGGTGACGCCGCCGACTTTAACAGGTTCAAGCTTACCAACAGGGGTGATTTGTCCGGTGCGTCCGACTTGCCATTCGATATCATTTAGACGCGTCATCACCGTTTCGGCAGGGAATTTATACGCCGTTGCCCAGCGCGGCTCACGCGATAAAAAGCCAAGCTGCTGCTGCAATGCTAAGTTATTAACCTTGATAACCATGCCATCAATCTCAAACGGCAGCTGACTACGGGTTGCAATCATCGACTCATAATAGGCTTGTGCTTCGCGTGGGTTTTTTACCACTCTCACCGCGCTGACGCTAAAACCTATGTCACCAAGCCAAGCCAAGGCGGCTGATTGGGTGTCGATGCTCTCAGGTAGACCTTGATTGACTGAATAACAATAAAAAGCCAGCGGACGACTGGCAGCGATAGCGGGATCTAGCTGACGTAAACTACCAGCGGCGGCATTACGTGGATTGGCAAAGGTTTTATCGCCCTTTTCTTCTGCGAGTCGGTTCAAGCGCTCAAAACCTGCTTTTGGCATCAGTACTTCGCCGCGTACTTCTAACAAGGGAATCTCGCTTGCAGCAGTAAGCCAAAGCGGCAGATTGCGAATGGTTTTGGCATTTTGGGTAATATCCTCGCCCGTTTGCCCATCACCGCGCGTCACCGCTTGCACAAACTTTCCATACTCGTATTTGAGTGACACCGCCAAGCCATCAAGCTTTAGCTCCATCTCATATTCAGGGTTTTTCTGCGCGTCATTGAGGCGATCATTGACGCGGCGCATAAAGCCATGCATCTCGTCATAATCAAAAACATTGCCAAGCGATAGCATGGGTACGTCGTGTCTGACTTGGGTAAAGGCGGACAGCGGCGTGTCGCCAACTTGATTGATTGGACTGTCCGGCTGTATTAAATCAGGATACGCTTCTTCAAGCTCCAATAAAGAGCGCCGCAGCTGATCGTATTCGCTGTCTTCTAAAATCGGATTATCAAGCACATAATAGGCATAATTATGCGTTTTTAAAGTATCAATAAGCGTGCGCATTTGAGCAACGATGGCAGCAGCATTGTCTGCAGTTTGGGTATCAGCAGTATTTTTAGAAGCAGTGGGCACAATAGGATCAGTCATAGTCGGCGTCTTTTTTTTGCAATTCAAGATGCCGATATGATAACAAGTTTGCAGGTTAGTCGGATATGATTTTGTTGAAAACTCATCCTGTAGAGAGCCGCTTCTGTAGAGAACTAGGTTTATAGAAAACCAAATTTATAGGAAACCGGGCGAATGCAATGCTTTGCAATCAAAGCTTAAAAATTAAAAAAGGCAAATAACGTTAAGCGCTATTTGCCTTTCATACTGCTACTAATATTATCGGCTTATGTTAATCAGCTAAAACTAACCTTCATAATCGCGAACTTGATTACGCAATTGCTGTTTGTATTCTGGGGTAATGGGGTCATTCTCTTCATCGAGCATCACAGCGTCCAAATCGCTTGCCATCATATAGGCAATACTCATCATACTGTCAAAGCTACGTAGCGCTTGCGGATGCGGCAGCGATAAAAAGAGCACCACGCCATTGTAAGTATTGGTCGCCACGCTATGCGGGTCAAAAGGCGCGATACCACTATCGGTAATGCCCATCATACTAAACCACAGCATGCCGGTGCCGTCTTTTTGCTCATAGCGATGGAACATATTCATCGCCCCATAACGCAAACCATATTTATCCACTAACGCCAGCAAATCACGCCCACGAATTACTGCTGCTGGGCGGTCGCGATACTGATGCGGCAAGATGGTGATATTAATATTGTCTTTGGCATTAATTAACGGACCATTTTGCGCTTCATCAACTGGCTCTGAGAGATGCTGATCGAGTATCGGGCTATTATTATCAAAGCTTGGCTCGTCAGCGGTATCAATGACTGGCATCAAGCTGTCAGTCGCTGACATGAGGCTGGAAAACGCGTCCGGCTCTTGCTCGATATGCATCTGCTCAGCCGCTTCGGTGAACTCGCTGTTGTCCGCTCGCTGCTGCTCCTCTTGCCAGCGCGCATAGTCGGCGTCATCTACCACGCCATTATCCTCATTACTATCATGGCGATCAGCGGTTAGCTGGGCATTGACATTGCTATGAGATTGGGTCAATGGCGCATCTTCAACCACGGCATTGAGATAACTACGATCAGGGGCGATACTGGTTTCGCCTGCCATCGTATCGTCCAAGTCTGGCTGCTCGACGATATTGCGCTCATGACGCGGAATAATGGGAATACCGTTTTTATCATAATTGACCGCGGCAGCCTCAGCAGTTTTGCGCCGTTTAAAGCTGCGAATGACCATAAATAGCCCTGCAAGCACGATAAATGCGGCAATGGCGATCAAGATAAACTGGATAGCGGTCATGAGAAATACATCCTAATATATGACAAAAGGGAGAGTACAAGTGCGAAGAAATGGCAATAGTCTAGCATGGCTAATGCATATCGTCACCATATAGTCAGCGTTTATCATTGGCTCTGAAGCCTTCGCTGACTAATTTTCCGACTACTCGCCTGACTTTAAATGCTAGCCCTAACTATACCACTGACAAGCGCTTGCCGTTATTAATTATTTTGCTACTGGGCGCTCTTAATCAGAAAGGTAATTTGCTGCTTCGTCGAGTGACACACTGACTAAAGTAGAAATCCCCGCGCTTGGCATGGTGACGCCTTTTAATTCATCAGCAATCTGCATCGTCAGCTTATTATGACTGATAAAAATAAACTGCAAGTCATCTGCCAACTCATTTATCAAGCTGGTAAAGCGAGCGACGTTGGCATCGTCAAGTGGTGCATCGACTTCATCGAGCACACAAAACGGTGCCGGATGCTGCTTGAATATGGCAAAAATTAAGCTCAGCGCGGTCAAGGTTTTCTCGCCGCCGGACAGTACCGCAAGACGACTATTGCGTTTGCCCTTTGGCTGTGCCATTAAGGTCAACCCTGCCCGCCACTGTTCTGACTTTGGCGCATTGGCAGGCATCTCGTCCGTATTAAGCGTTAAGCTTGCTTGCCCGCCACCAAAGACTTTAGCAAATAAATTGGCAAGTTCATTATTGACCGCATCGAGTGTCTGCATAAATAGCGTCTTGGTGGTTTCATCAATTGAGGCAATCGCTTCCGTCAAGGTCTGCATACTGGCAGCAATATCTGCTGTTTGCTGCGCGAGTGGCTCTAAGCGCTCATTAACTTCTGCAAGCTCTGCTACTGCGGCGAGATTGACCGCGCCAATTTTACTTAATTGCTGCTCAAGCTTCGCACGCTCAGATTCTAATTCTGCGATTTTATCTGGGCGGACGCGGCGATCATGAGCGATAAAATCCGCCAATAAATTTGAGACGCTCATCACTTGTTGCTGATGCTGCTGAACTGTGTCCGATTGCGCTTGATATTTATGGCTGACCTTGTAATAAGCCTCTAGCGCTTCTTGGGTATGGCTGCTGGCATCATCCAAACGCGCGGCGCTGAGTGCCAATTCTGTCGCGAGATTGGCAAGCTCAGATTGCTGCGTTTGTAAAGTATTTTGTAGCGTATCTAGTTCGGTCTGCTGCTGACTGTATTCCTCTTTAAGCGCTGTTAATGCTGTCTCGCGTGTGGTTAATACTGCCTGCTGCTCATCGCGCGCTTTCTGTGCGCTCTGCAATACTGATTGCAAGGTTGGCATTTTATTTTGCTGCTGCTCATAACGAGTTTTTAGACTGTGCTCGTTTTGCAGCGACTTTTCATGCTGCGTAGTTGCCCGAGCAAGACTACTAACGCTATGCTCTAAGCGCATCTCGCTCTGCTGAATACGCAGCTGCATTGCTTGCCAAGCGTCATCATCCGCCTGCCGCGTGCGATTTAGCTCACTGCGCTCGGCCTGCAATTGCTGACTTAATAAACGCGCATCTGCTATTTGCGGCGTCAGCGCTGCTATCTCGCTTTGGATATGCTGCTGTTCTTGATTCAGCGTTTGTTGCTCTTGCTCTAATTCTTGCTGTTCCTGCTCAAGGGCAACTTTATCAGCATTTAGGCGCTGACTGTCCGCTTGTAGTCGTTCCGCATTGGCGCGCTTGGTGGTCAGCTTTTGCTGGTGTTGGTGTTTATCGCGGATTAATTGCTCAGCTTGCGCGCGCGTTTCTTCTAAGCTGACCGTTAGGGCATCATAGTTGCGTTGATTATTAGCAATCGCCTTTTGCTGCTCTTGTATTTTAGTCTCGAACTCATCAAGTAAATCTTCTAACGCTTGTAAACGGCTACGTTGCTGCAAACTCTGGCTTAAGAATTGGCTATTGCTAACATCGTGACCATTTTGCGCGCCAGCAAATTTGCTCAAATTAATCGTACCCTGACGACTGATAATCCAGCCATCAGTCGTGAGTAGAATAGCGGATGCTGACAATGCTTTTAAAGTAATAGCCAAATCTTCTAATATTTGCTGAGTATTAATTCCAGATTGTGCGATATATAGATAACAGTGCTGCCACAACGCTAAATTTGGTGCAGTAATCAGCGCTGATAATGACAATACTTTATCCGTTAAGTGATTTGGCAAAGCACTGATAAATGATTTTGCGCCTTTATCATTTGTCTGAGCAGGTAGCCATAAACTATGACCATTTTCTAGCTGCGATTTATTCTTTGAATTGTCGTTCTCGTTTTGCGTGGTTTGATAAGTAAATACAGCTGTTAACTCCTGCTCGAGCGCTTGCCATAAACTATCAGCTTTTTGAGAATTGCCATTAATATTTTTATCGCTTGACTGCTTAGAAATCAGCACATGGCTATCCAGCCATAACGCCAACACACTATCGAGTAGCTCGGCATGCTGCTGCCCTTTGGCGCTTAACTCAATCTGCTCACGCAAGGTGGTAATCGATAATTCGTTTTCTAAATCATTGTTTAAATCGGCGGTTTTGGCATGATGAATAGGCAGCTGGTTTTTTGATAAAGGCTTCGGATGTAATATCTGATGCAAGGTGTCGTATTCACCTGCCAATACCGCATGACGTTTTTCATCCTCACTCAAATCACGCCGTTGAGTGTTTAAGCGTTGCTGTAATTCATGCGCTTGCGGTTGTAGCTCAGATAGGCGCTCATCGATACTGTCTTGTTGGCGCTCAATCTGTTGCAGCTGCTTATTGAGCTCAGTCACTTGCGCATTTAACATCTGCTGTAAATTGCTCGAATTACCTTTCTCACTTACATCAACAATATCAATAGGTGCTAACGACTGTTGTAGCTGCTGCCAGAGATTTTGCCAGTTCTGCTGGCGGCGTTGCCATTTATCATGGTTTTGCTGCTGGCGTTTTTGCGCTTGACTATTAATCGCTTGCTGCTGCTCAAGCGCTCGATTATTATCTTGCAGGCGTGATAGCTGATTTTGCGCGTCATGATAGGCGCGCTGCAACGGTTGTTCATTGCGTTTATGCGTGTCACGTTTCTTTGTTAGATCGCTAAGCTGTGGGCGCAACTCTTCTAGTACATTTTGCTGCTCAGCTTGCTCAGTTTTTAAGCGTTCAATCTCGCTTACCGCTTGCTGACGCTGCTGCTCTAAACTGGTAAGCTGCTGTGCAATTACATTTAATTGTGATTTTGCGTCACTAAGCTCATGCTCTGCTTGTTGATAGCTTAGCTGCTGCTGATAGTGGTTGCTTTGCGCATCGTCTTTTAGCCACTGCTCTTGATTGATATGAGCCGCAAGCTTATCTTGCTTCGCTTTTAGAGTCTCATAACTGGCTTGTAAAACGGCAACTTTATTAGCACTGCGCTCATGGGCGATTTTTTGCTGCTGCTGATGATGCTTTGCTTGATAAAGCTGTTGAATAGCAAGCTGCTGCTTGATATCAGCAAGCGTTAATGCCAGCTCTTCGTAACGCTCAGCACTGGCGGCTTGTTTAGATAAGCGTTTTTGTTGGCTGACCAGCTCGCTTTGCATATCGTGCAGGCGTGCTAAATTATCCTGCGTCTTCTCAAGTTTCTTTTGCGTCTCTTCACGGCGCGCTTGATAGCGCGAAACGCCAGCGGCCTCTTCGATAAATTCGCGTAGCTGCAGCGGGCTAGACTCGACAATACGCCCAATCATACCTTGCTCGATGACCGCATAACTGCGCGCGCCAAGCCCTGTGCCCAAGAACACATCGACTACATCACGGCGGCGACAGCGCGTACCATTGATAAAGTAGTCCGAGCGTCCCTCTAAATTTACCTGACGGCGGACGGACAACTCATGATAGAGATTAAATTCATGGCGAATCCCCGTCTGCTCATCTTGCGTATGCTCAAAGGTCAGCTCAACACTGGCAACACTTTTGGCCGCTTTATCTTGCGTGCCGGCAAAGATGACATCACTCATCGCCCCGCCGCGTAATTGCTTGGCAGAGGTTTCACCCAACACCCAGCGAATGGCATCAATGACGTTGGATTTGCCGCAGCCGTTTGGCCCGACGATGGCGGTGATACCATGACGGAAGGTAAAAGTGGTTGGATTGGCAAAGGATTTAAAGCCTGCCAGCTTGAGAGATTTTAGGCGCATGAAATATCGATAAACTTAGCAAAAACAGGCGGCTATTCTACCGCAAATTGTGACGAGTTTTTAGAGTTTATGAGGGATGCTATAATAGTGCTGAGAATCTACATAATTCATCTAAAAAATAAAAATTAAGGCGATGACAATGACTGAAGATAATTTTGATAAATATAATCCGCAAGAATTACAGCAAAAATATGAAGAATGGTGTGAGCTGCATCGTCAGCAGCTTGAGGCGCAGCAGCAGTTTTTGCGCGCTGAAGCCTTGCAAAACGAGTTGAAAAAGTACTATCTCAACCCGCAATGGATGACAGACCGTGAAGCGGATCTGCCGATTGAGCACTCGGGTCAAGCGCACTCAATCTTTAGTGAAGATGCGCTATGGAGTATGCTCAGCGACCATGATGAGCTAGCCAGAAAGTGGATGCGTTTGGGGCTTGATGCGATTGATAGGAGATAAAGTCTAAATCACCCCAATCCCACTTAACAATAATTGCCCGCCAGCAAATAATAACAATACGCCGAAAGCACGCTTAAGCGTCAGCGCGGGCAATACATGGGCAAGCTTGGCGCCGACCTTTGCCATCGCAAAGCTAGCGACAGATATGCATAAAAAGCCCGTGATATGCACAAATCCTATCGTACCTATGGGCAGATTGACCACGTCTTGACCGAACCAGGCAAAGCCTATCGCACCAGCGACGGCAATGGGCAAACCGCAAGCAGCAGACGTACCGACCGATTGTTTCATCGGCAATCCTGCCCAGTTTAAAAACGGTACGGTCAAACTACCACCGCCAATGCCAAAAATAGACGACGCTAAACCAATGCCTGTCCCTGCCCCAAATTGAATGCCAGCTGGCGGTAATGGCTTACCCAATTGTTCTTTATTGGACAAAAACAGCATCTTTAAAGCGACCAATAGCGCCCCGACACCGATGATAGCTTGCAATACTTTTCCATCAATCATATCGGCGATACCGGCGCCGACCAAACTGCCGATGACCAAACCCAATGCCATTTTGCGCCACACTTCCCAGCGTACGCCGCCGCGCTTATTATGGGCAGTTAAAGAGCTGATAGAGGTCACCACAATTGTCGCCAGTGAGGTGCCAATCGCCAAATGGGTGACCACTTCGGGTGAAAAATGATAAGCGGTAAAAATCCAAACCAATGCGGGTACGATAATCATGCCACCACCGACGCCAAATAAACCCGCACTGACACCCGCAAACGCCCCCGCTATCACAAACCACACATATAACATCATCGAATCGGCCTTTTATCCTGCGTCTTTTTTATTAACATCATCTAATTGTATAGTCACTCGAACATTACCTGCTCAATCGCATTTGCTAAATCATAATCCGACCTTTATGCTGTTTGCTTTGTATTGTTAATGAGCAACAATCGCTCAGTATATCAAAGTTTATCCACGCCAATTTACTCCATCGACGAAACTTATTATGCCGCCATTTAATCCATCATCTGACGCTTTGTCTGCCCAACCTTTTGAGTCATTGGAGTCATTAGAGCTTGAGCATTTACCTAAGCTTAACCATCGCCACCTTGCGAGTAGCGGCTCGACCAATAGTGAGCTGATAGCAGCGTTGCAAAACGGCAGCCTGAATGCAGCCGAGATGCATCTACTAACAGCGGAAACCCAAAGCGCTGGTCGCGGACAACATGGGCGCTCTTGGCAGTCGCCACGCGGCAATGTTTACCTGTCGTTATATCATCCCGCGCACATGCCGATTAGCGGTTTATTATCGCTGATTATCGGCGTTGAACTGGCAAAAATGCCTGTAATTCAAGTGCTAAATGAGCAATTGCGCGCGCAAGGATTGGCAACAATCGGGGTAAAATGGGCTAATGATTTGGGCTTTTATTCAAAACAATATTCGCAGCAGCATTCATTTCAAAATCAATCTGAACCTAAATCGAATGACGCCGCTTTAAAGCCGCTTGAATCTACCAAACAAACCCTACCCTTTCATAAGCTTGCTGGCATTTTAATAGAACCCGTAACGAAGTCAGGAAAATTGGTCGGCGTGGTGATGGGCGTGGGTCTAAACGTGCAAGCTACGCCTAAGCTCACTGCGCAAACTTGCGAGGGTATGAGTTATCAAGCGATTAGCTTACGAGATATTGGTGCCATGCTTGAGCCAAAAGCGCCGCCTATTTCACTTCCAGACCTAAAAACGCTTTATCAGCAAATGAGTGAGGCTTTAATGGCAGCGATGACCCGCTTTGAGTATTTAGGATTGGAGAAGCCAACCGGCCAGCGTTATTATTTGGACAGTTTTTTGGCGCAGTTTGACGCGATGGATGCATTGGCAGGGCTGCGTTTGCGCGTCACCCAAGATTACAATGGTCATGTCGAGACGCTGACCGGTTATGCATGCGGTCTTGATACACATGGATGTTTGCAATTACGTGAATATAACGGTAAGATTTCTGCGCTTTTTACCGGTCGCATTGATGTGATCGGTGACGCTTAAACTTTTCAGCCTCACCCTTAAAAAACCATACTGAACGAGCACTATATAAAGGGATTTTTATGCTCTGGTTAGATCTTGGCAATACCCGTCTTAAATACTGGCTTACCGATGATATCGGGCAGATAGTCGCGCACGATGCCAAGCAGCATTTGCAAGCGCCTGCCGAACTGCTCATGGGTCTAACCGATCGTTTTGCGCGTTATGCGCCGGATTTTATTGGTATCTCGTCGGTATTGGGCGATGACTTAAATGTAAAAGTATCTGAAACCTTGAGCCGCCTAAATATTCCGTTTGAATTTGTCCACGTCGATGCTGAGCATGCCTTGATGCAAAGCGCCTATGATGACGAACAGCTCGGCTGCGATCGCTGGCTACAGATGCTGGGTGCGGTGGATAAGAAAAAACGCCAGTGCGTGATTGGCTGCGGCACGGCGGTGACGATTGATTTGATTGATCACGCTGAGCATTTAGGCGGTTATATTTTCCCCAGCATTTATCTGCAACGTGAGTCGTTATTTTCTGGTACCAAGCAAATTACGATTTCTAATGGCACTTTTGATAGCGTGAGCCCCGGCATCAACACAAAAAACGCCGTCCATCGCGGCATTATGTTGTCCATCGTTGGCGCGATTAATGAAATCAGTAACCGTTATCCAAACTTTGAGCTCATCATGACCGGCGGTGATGCGCATATCATTGCGCAACATATCAATCGTTCGGTGCGTATGCGCGATGATTTATTATTAAATGGTCTGGCCCGTTATTTTGACCATAGCAAACAGACATAGTGTTTTGAGCGTTTGTATAAATAAAAAAAGCAGGCCGTTTTAAGCGACCTGCTTTTTTATTTTTAGTTTATTCGATTTAAAAGCGATGCTAGATGCTTATGGGATGATTTTTTTGCATCGTCTGTCACGCCTGCGAACAGCAAGCAAGAAAAAATTAGCCCATGAGCAAGAGTTTAGTATATAAAGAACATTCTATAATTTCTACTTAGTCTCGTTAAATAGCTCACGGCCGATTAGCATCCGACGAATCTCACTGGTACCTGCGCCGATTTCATACAACTTGGCATCACGCCAGTAGCGACCAAGTGGATATTCATTGGTATAGCCGTTACCGCCAAAGATTTGAATGCCCTCACCTGCCATCCACGTGGCTTTTTCGGCACACCATAAAATTACGCTGGCGCAATCTTTACGTACTTCGCGGCTATGACCGGCGCCGCGTTGATCGAGCATATCGAGATTTTTACCGACCGTATATAAGAAGCTGCGTCCCGCTTGCAGGATGGTATACATATCGGCGACTTTACCTTGGATAAGCTGAAATTCACCAATTGCTTGCCCAAACTGTTTGCGATCGTGAATATAAGGAACGACGTTATCCATCACTGCCTGCATGATTCCGATAGGACCTGCGGCGAGTACCGCGCGCTCATAATCAAGCCCGCTCATCAGTACTTTGACGCCCTCACCAACGCCGCCCAAGATATTTTCTTTGGGCACTTCAACATTATCAAAAGTCATCTCACCGGTGTGACTACCGCGCATGCCAAGCTTATCGAGCTTTTGCGCTGTACCAAAGCCCTTCATACCTTTTTCAACGATAAAGGCGGTCATACCTTTAGCGCCAAGCTCTGGATTGGTTTTGGCATAAACCACCATTACGTCAGCATCTGGGCCATTGGTAATCCACATTTTGCTACCGTTTAACACATAATGACCGTCTTTTTCTTCGGCTTTAAGCTTCATGCTAACCACGTCTGAGCCAGCGCCTGGCTCACTCATCGCCAGTGCGCCAATGAATTCACCACTAATCAGCTTGGGCAGATATTTTTGCTTTTGTTCCTCTGAACCATTACGTTTGATTTGGTTGATACACAGGTTTGAATGCGCGCCATAGCTGAGCGCCACAGAAGCAGAGGCTCGGCTAATCTCTTCCATCGCCACCATATGCGCGACATAACCCATATCAGAGCCGCCGTACTCTTCTGGAACGGTAATGCCATGCAGACCGAGCTCGCCCATTTTTTGCCATAAATCCATTGGGAACTCATCGCTGCTGTCGATTTCGCTTGCACGCGGGGCAATTTCTTTCGCTGCAAACTGTTGTACCACATCACGTAAGGCGTCGATATCTTCGCCAAGCTGAAAATTTAATCCAGGTAAACTCATAGTCATTCCTTGTATTTTGATGTTTAATTTCTTAAAAATTTAGATCTATTTAAAAAGAGACCATATAGCTGGTACAAATTTTTATCGCTTGCTGTGCGACTGCGTCACTCCAGAGGCTTCAAAAAATTTATACCAGCTATCTATTCATTTATTTCTGTTCATTTATTTCTATTCATTTATTTCTATTCATTTATTTCTATTCATTTAGCTTATGACTGGCTTTATTTTTTAGTTAAGACTGACGTTTATTAATCAATGCTCGCGCCACGCTTGAACCATTGCGGCGACCCAAGAATTCACTGATACGCTCGCCAGCCATCACCAATTTATCCAAATCAATACCCGTGTGGATGCCCATACCGTGCAGCATATAGACGACATCTTCGGTCGCGACATTGCCCGTTGCGCCTTTGGCATACGGACAGCCGCCAAGCCCCGCCACTGAGGTATCAAATTCGCTAACGCCCATCTGTAAGGCAGCTAAGGTATTACTAACGGCTTGACCATAAGTATCATGAAAATGTCCTGATAGCATGCTGATATCAGCGTATTCTAAAGCGGCTTGCAGGGCGCGCTGTACTTTTAATGGCGTACCAACCCCAATCGTATCGGCAATACCAATCTGCTCAGCGCCAATCTCAACCAAACGCTTGGTCACATAAGCCACTTGGCTAGGAGCAATCTCGCCTTCATAAGGGCAACCGACTGTGCAAGAGATGACGCCGCGCACTTTGATACCCTGCGCTTTTGCCGCAGCGGCAACGGGCGCAAAACGCTCAATGCTTTCATCAATACTACAATTGATGTTTTTTTGGCTAAAGGTTTCACTGGCTGAGCCAAAGATAACGATTTCATCGGGGCGATGCACAATAGCATTTTCAAAACCGCGCATATTTGGCACCAGTACCGAGTAGCACACCTCCGTCTGACGTGTAGGCGCTAGCGCGTCAAGTAGCGCGCTATTGTCGCCCATTTGTGGCACCCATTTAGGCGAAACAAAACTGGTCGCCTCGAGCTTTTTGACGCCTGCTGCGATTAAATCGTTGATCAGCGTCTGCTTAACCGAAGTCGGCACCGTCATCGCTTCGTTTTGCAGGCCATCACGTGGACTAACATCAACGATTCTGACGTGGTCTGGGTACGAATGGCTCATGGTTATTATCCTTTCATTGTTCTTATACTTCAGTTCTTAAGCTTCGCTAGCTTCAGTATCGATACGTAGTAGCTCGTCGCCATCGGCAACCAAATCGCCCGCGGCAAATAATAACTCTGCTACCACCCCATCCGTCGGTGCAGTAATGGTATGTTCGATTTTCATCGCTTCGATAACGGCAAGTGGCTCGCCTTTTTTCACACTATCGCCAACAGCGACTTTGAAGGCGACGACTTGTCCTGGCATTGGTGATTTTAAGCTACCGACCGCCGCAGACTCTTCACCGACATGTGCCATGATATCAATCAGCGTAATCTCATCACGCCCGCCATCGGTAAAGACATAAACGGTCTCGTTATTTGTCCAGCTTTGGGCGCTGATACGGGCGCCATCTAACCATAAGGTATGATTGTGCGCGTCAGTACTGGCATAGTTAATTTCACTTTCATAGACTTTTTCTGTCTGGGCGGCGACATTGGCATTGGTTTTCTCTTCGTTACTTGCGATTTCTTTTTCAATCACTAGGGTAAAGCTGCTGCTATTTTCAGCCCCTTTTTTACTATCCGAACTATTTGCATTGTGCCAGTTGCTAATACGTGCTTGGTACGCCTGCTCATCATAAACCAAGCTAAACGAGCGCGTATAATCACTATAAGCACGGAAACCAGTCGGCTTACTGAATGGATCGATGTCTGACCCTTGTGCTGCGCCTTCACTAGCAAGCTGCTGCGTAATGGCAGTCACGACCAGCGTCGATAAATCAAGCGGATGCTGATTAAACAGCTCGTCCGCCTCACGCTCGATAAGCGCCGTATCAAGATTGGCTTGGCTAAACGACTCAGTATTCAAGATATAGCGCAAAAACGCCACGTTATTTGGCAAACCAACGATGCGCGTTTGAGCGAGTGCGCGGTCGAGTTTCGCCAACGCTTGCTCGCGGGTCGGCGCATGGACAATAAGCTTCGCAATCATAGAATCGTAAAACGGGCTAATCACATCGCCCTCGCTCACGCCATCGTCGATACGCACATCGGTAATGTTAAAGGTGCTGTGCTCAGGCTTTTGATAAGTAAATAAAGTACCCGTCGCTGGCAAAAAGCCATTATCAGGATTTTCAGCGCAGATACGCGCTTCAATTGCATGACCATTTATGTTTAACTCGTCTTGCTTTTTCGGTAATGGTTTACCTGCTGCGATCAACAGTTGCCATTCAACCAAATCGACACCCGAAATCGCTTCACTAACTGGATGCTCCACTTGCAGGCGGGTATTCATCTCCATAAAATAGAAATTCATCGTGCCTTCGCGCTGCTCAACGATAAATTCAACCGTACCTGCACCAAAATAATTGACCGCACGCGCCGCTTCGATTGCCGCTGTTCCCATCGCTTCACGCATGGCAGCGTCAACACCGGGTGCTGGCGCTTCTTCTAGTACCTTTTGATGGCGGCGCTGTACCGAGCAATCTCGCTCAAACAAATGCACATAATTGCCATGCATATCGCCAAATACTTGAATTTCGATATGGCGAGGTTTTAGGGCATATTTTTCAATGAGTACTTGGTCGTCACCAAAACTGGTAATCGCTTCACGGCGACAGGAGTCTAGTAAGTCAATAAAATCGCTGCTATTTTCTACAATACGCATGCCTTTACCGCCGCCGCCTGCGCTGGCTTTAATTAAGACGGGATAACCGATACTGTCTGCTTGCTGTTGTAAAAACTGGGCATCTTGATTGTCACCATGATAACCCGGTATTAGTGGCACGCCAGCCGCTTCCATCAAACGCTTGGATTCAGACTTGCCGCCCATCGCCCGAATCGCGTCGGCAGATGGTCCAATAAACATCAAACCTGCGTCCTGACAGGCCTGCGCAAAGTCGGCATTTTCACTTAAAAAACCATAGCCTGGATGGATTGCTTGGGCGCCAACATCGAGGGCAATCGCAATAATCGCATCACCTTTAAGATAGCTGTCTTTTGGTGCAGAACCACCTAAATAAACCGCTTCATCACAGACAGCAACGTGCTTGGCGCCGCGGTCGGCATCAGAATAAACAGCGACGGTACGAACACCCATACGCTTGGCAGTCGCAGCAACACGGCAAGCAATTTCACCACGGTTGGCGATTAGAATTTTAGAAAACATAACTATCCCTGTAACTTATCGTTTTTATTTATCGGCTTGACTATCGTTTTTTGCTACTAGTCTGTCGTTAACCAATCAGGTTTACGCTTGTGTAAAAATGCCTGCACGCCTTCCTTTCCTTGCGCTGAGGAGCGAATATCAGCAATACCTTTGACGGTATCAGCAACAAGCTCATCGGTAATCGGTGCACCTGCGACTTCGTGCAATAAACGCTTGCAAGTCTTGACCGCATTGGGGCTATTATTAACCATCTTGGCGCATAAAGCTGCGACTGTGTCGTTAAGTGATTCTTCACTAACGCGCTCATGGATAAAGCCAAGCTGCCGCGCCTTTTTGGCATCAAAAACTTCCGCACTTAAGAAATAACGCTGCGATGCTCGTGCGCCCAGTGCTCGTATCACATACGGGCTTATTGTTGCTGGGGCCAATCCTAAGCGCACTTCGCTTAAGCAAAAATTGGCAATCTTCACCGCAATCGCTATATCACAAACCGCAACTAAGCCCATACCACCTGCATAGACATCGCCTTGAATCGCAGCCACCGTTGGCTTTGGACATTCATAAATAGTTTTGAGCATTTGCGCCAGTTTATCGGCATCGGCAAGATTTTCTTCATAGCTATAATCTGCCATCGCCCGCATCCAGTTCAAATCTGCACCAGCGCAAAACGCTTTACCCGCCGCCGCTAGCACAATGACACGTATATCATCATCAGCGCCAAGCGCAGTAAAAACCTCAGTCAGTTCGGCAATCATTTCATCGTTAAAGGCATTGCGTATCTCAGGACGATTTAACGTCACCGTTGCGATATGCTGCTCAATATCGACCAATAGGCTTTTATAATTATTCAGATTTTTTTGCATAACCTTCTCTATTTTTTATATACGTGAAATGCTTGCCCATATTCCATTTAATGCTACATTCTAAACACACCAAAGGTCGTCTCTTCAATCGGTGCGTTATAGGCAGCACTTAGCCCTAATGCTAATACATGACGCGTATCGGCAGGATCAATCACCCCATCATCCCAAAGACGTGCTGTCGCATAATAAGGGTGACCTTGCTCTTCGTACATCTCAAGAATCGGCGCTTTAAATGCTGCTTCGTCCTCGCTACTCCACTCTTCACCTTTACGATCAAAATTATCACGCTTGACGGTTGCCAGTACCGAGGCCGCTTGCTCTCCGCCCATCACCGAGATACGCGCATTTGGCCACATCCATAAAAAACGCGGACTATAAGCGCGGCCACACATGCCGTAGTTACCCGCACCGAATGAGCCGCCGACGATGACGGTGAATTTTGGTACTTTCGCGTTGGCAACCGCCATCACCATTTTGGCGCCATGACGCGCAATACCTTCGTTTTCGTATTTACGCCCGACCATAAAGCCAGTGATATTTTGCAAAAATACCAAAGGAATTTTACGTTTACAGCATAGCTCGATAAAGTGCGTGCCTTTTTGTGCTGATTCACTAAATAAGATGCCGTTGTTGGCGATAATACCTACTGGTATACCTTCGATATGGGCAAAACCGCAAACCAGCGTGGTGCCAAAGCGCGCTTTGAATTCATCAAACTCACTATCATCGACGATACGAGCGATAATTTCTTTGATATCAAAAGGTTTACGCTTATCGGTTGGAATGATGCCGTATAACTCTTTGGCATCATAGCGCGGTGGACGCGGTTTGATTTGATTTGGGATTTGCTTAGCAGGACGGTTTAAGTGGCTAACGATATTACGCGCAATCGATAACGCATGGGTATCGTTCTGCGCCAAATGATCGACCACGCCCGACAGACGCGTATGCACATCGCCGCCGCCTAAGTCTTCAGCGGTGACCTCTTCACCCGTCGCTGCTTTTACCAGTGGCGGACCGCCCAAAAAGATAGTGCCTTGGTCTTTGACAATGATAGATTCGTCACTCATCGCGGGCACATAAGCGCCGCCTGCGGTACAGCTACCCATAACCACGGCAATTTGCGGGATACCGGCCGCGCTCAGGTTTGCTTGATTAAAAAAGATACGGCCAAAGTCATCTTTATCAGGGAATACTTCATCTTGATTGGGTAAGTTTGCACCGCCTGAATCGACCAAATACACGCAAGGTAAGTTGTTTTCTTGAGCGATTTCTTGCGCACGTAAATGCTTTTTGACCGTCATCGGATAGTAAGTGCCGCCTTTTACGGTGGCATCATTACAGACGATCATACACTCGGTACCGTTGATACGGCCGATACCGGCAATCACGCCCGCCGCTGGAATCTCTTCGCCATACATATCATGCGCTGCCATTGGCGCGACTTCTAAAAATGGCGTACCGACATCGAGCAGGCGCTCAACACGCTCACGAGGTAGCAGTTTGCCACGTGCTAAATGCTTGGCACGCGCGCGCTCTGAGCCGCCTTGGGCGACTTTACGCAGGTGCACATATAAGTCATCGACTATCTCTTGCATGACGGCACGGTTTTGCTGAAAATCGGCAGCGTTCGGACTCAGTTTACTGGTTATGATAGCGCTCATGATATCCCTTTTTATACTTGTGTTTATTATTCAATAACTGCTTAAAATTTTGACCGATTTTTTGACTACTCTATTCCTAGCTCCGCCTTCATCTGCTCGATAATTTTATACTTTTGAATTTTACCGGTGATGGTCATCGGGTATTCAGTCACAAAGCGATAATAAGTCGGCACTTTATAATGGGCGATATGCTCGCTACAGAATTGGCGCACTTCATCTTCACTTAAGCAGCCCGGCTCTTTTGATATAATCAAAGCGGCAAGCACTTCTCCATAACGCTTATCTGGGATACCGACAACTTGTACGTCACGAATTTTCGGATGGCGATACAGATAGTTTTCGATCTCAACTGGGTAAATATTTTCACCGCCGCGAATGACCATATCTTTACTACGCCCAACGATTTTGACATAGCCGTCTTCATCCATCGTCGCCAAATCACCGGTATGCATCCAGCCGTCTTGTATCGCTTCACGGGTTTTAAAGCGGCTGCCCCAATAGCCTTTCATCACCGAATAACCACGCGTTAGCAGCTCTCCTGTCTCCCCTAAAGGTACAATCTCGCCCGTTTCGGTATCGACGACTTTGACCTCAAGGGCAGGCTGCACAAGCCCGACCGTCGATACTTGTTTCTCTAATGGCGTATGCTCATTGGTCTGACAAGAAACCGGACTGGTCTCGGTCATGCCGTAAGCAATGGTCACCTCTTTCATATGCATCTTATCAATGACGCGGCGCATGACCTCAATCGGGCAGCTAGAGCCGGCCATAATGCCAGTCCGCAAGGTCGACAAATCAAATTTATCAAATTCAGGATGGTCAAGCTCGGCGATAAACATCGTCGGTACGCCATGCAAAGCCGTACATTTCTCTTCTTCAACCGCTTGCAAGACGCTTAAAGGCTCAAAACCATCGTTCGGATAAATGATACAACCGCCATGGGTCAAAATCGCTAAGTTGCCAAGCACCATACCAAAGCAATGATATAAAGGCACGGGAATACACAGTCTGTCTTCCTCAGTGAGATTCATGGCCTCACCGATAAAATAGCCGTTATTTAAAATATTGCGGTGGCTTAGGGTCGCGCCTTTTGGCGTGCCAGTCGTACCACTGGTAAATTGCACATTAATCGCGTCGGTGTTTTTAAGCTGGGCTTGACGCTCGGCGACGCGTGGATCATTGGCATCGCCTTCCGCCATCCAAGCAGAGAACTTCTGCATAAATTTAAACTCTTCATCAGAGTCTGGCTCATCAATCCAAATAATGCGCTCAATGGTTGGAATCTCGACCAAATCCAGCTGGGTATAGTCTTTATGATAAATTTCAGGACACAGCTCACGAATCAGCTGCGCATAATCGCTGCTTTTAAAATGGCGCATAAGGACGAGTGCTGAGCAGCCAAGTTTATTTAACGCATATTGCAGCTCAAAGGTACGGTAGGCAGGGTTGATATTGACCAAGATAACGCCGACTTTTGCGGTCGCTAATTGCATCAGCAGCCACTCAGCATTGTTGTGCGACCAGATACCGATGCGATCGCCAATCTCAAGCCCCATTTCAATCATGCTGCTGGCTAATTGATTGACCTGCTGTTGCAGCTCACGATATGTCCAACGGATATTTTGATGACGGACGACCAGCGCTTCACGCTCAGGATATTTGGAGACAATAGCATCAAAAAAATCGCCGATGGTCGCTTCAATCAGCGGTACATCGGGGCCTTTATCATAGCTTTGAGTAAGCGGCGCATTTGCCGAGCGCGCACCCATATTTACGGTGGGAATATTATTTAGAATGCTATCGAAGTCAGAAACTTGAGTCATAACGAGTCCTTTCGTTTTACTTTTTACAGCACGCCTGAATGGTGCTAATTTTTCGCTTGCTCCTATTCTTTTTTCCTTGAACAGGTCTCAACAAGCATGAGCTACTATACCGCCTTAAATCGAAGGCTGTCAATCATAGTAATACATTATGTATCATTTAAATTAATTAATAAAAAGTATTACCCAGTAAAAGATAGCATAAAATCACGCGGTTATTATATGCAAAAAAGCCAGTTATGTATTGCTACACAGCTGGCTTTTAATAAGTATTAAGACTAGAATTTAAAGCTAAAAGTTAAATCTGCAATGGTTAAGCATTGATTAAGATTTCACCATTGG
Organism: Psychrobacter sp. UBA6291; assembly: GCF_002439405.1. Classification (NCBI taxonomy): domain Bacteria; kingdom Pseudomonadati; phylum Pseudomonadota; class Gammaproteobacteria; order Moraxellales; family Moraxellaceae; genus Psychrobacter; species Psychrobacter sp. UBA6291. The sequence goes on from NZ_DJUD01000073.1 coordinate 22,020, forward strand.
CGGTGCTTTAATCGTTACCGTCGCAGTGACGGCATTGCTATTATCAAGCAAATCCATAACCAGCTCGTCATCCGTTTCAGTAGTCACTTGCCAATTACCAGCAGCCTGCGGTACGCCAGTGACCATCACCGAAATGGCTTTATTTTTTAAGCGAATCATCGGCGGTTTATGATCATAACCGCTGTGCTCGTGACCCAAGATATCGTCAGCAATCGTCGCTGCCTGTGCACGTAGCGGCGCGACATAGCGGCAGGCGACGCCGTTGATCGACATACAATCGCCAATCGCATACACATTGGACGCATGGGTACGTAATGTGGTGGCATTGACCACGATACCAGTGCGTCGATTGAACTCAACCCCAGCAGCGGTTGGTAATTTATCATCGACCGTCAAGCCCGTACTAGCAATCACATGATCAACGATTAATGGCTCTGGCTGCTGCGCCGCATCGCTGTCGGTAGCGGCAACTGGTGCATAGCTGACTTGCAATGTGCCATCATCATGACGCGTGACATTGGATACTTGATAACCGCCTAAAAAGTGAATCCCTTGCGATTTTATTGCTTTAGCAATACGCGCGGTCGCTTGTGCCGGTAGCATTTGCGAGAGCGGCGCGTCATTTAAGTCAATCAACGTCACTTCATGACCCGCTTTTAATAAATCCTCAGCAATCTCCGTCCCGACCATACCAGCGCCAACGATAGCAACACGCTGACTGCCCGCTGCCAGCTTTTCTTGCAGCTGCCCAAAACGCTCGATATGATTGACATGCCAAACCAAATCTTCAGGCAGACTTTTTGGAAAAATAGGATGGGCGCCCATTGCCAGCACCAGTTTGTCATAGCTAATAGTGGCGTAATTGGTATACACGGGGTCCGAGCGCAGTGCTGAGATAAGCTGTACCGTTTGGCTAGCAGGGTCGATATCGGTCACTTGCGTATTGGCAAGCAAATTGATATTTGCCGCCTTTGCCGCATCGCTACCGGTTGCCCGTACCAAATCCGCGGCGTTTTTCTGCTGGCTAATTGCCATGGTTAGCATGGGTTTATGATAACGGTCGCCATTATCAGCTGTGATTAAGGTGATGGGAATGTTTTTATCTTTTGCGCGAATGGCATCAATCACGTGCCAGCCTGCTAAGCCTGCGCCAATAATCACAATACCTGCTGATTGGTTTTCTACACTCATAATGACTCCGAAACACTATTTATTATTTGTTATGAATTTGGAATAGGATTAAAAACTGATGGCGTCTATTGTAGCAGCAAACAGGGAACACTTGTAAGCTGAGAGTAATGAACAAAAAGTAAAAGACATAAAAAAGCGCCTTTATTAAAGACGCTTTGATAGATACTTAAAACACAGTACTGAATTTCAATGATTGAGAATTTTTGATAAAAACAGCTGCGCGCGCTCACTTTTTGCGCCTTCAAAAAACTCATCCTTACTACAGTTTTCGACAATATGCCCTTCATCCATAAATATAATTCGATTGGCCACCTGACTGGCAAAGCCCATTTCATGGGTCACGCACATCATGGTCATGCCATCGCGGGTCAACTCGACCATCACATCGAGCACTTCTTGAATCATCTCTGGGTCAAGTGCGGAAGTTGGCTCGTCAAATAGCATCGCTACCGGATCCATCGCCAAAGCACGCGCAATCGCTACGCGCTGCTGCTGTCCGCCTGATAGCTCGGCGGGGTATTTTGGCGCTTGCGCACTTAAGCCCACACGGTCGAGATAGGCCATGCCTTTTTTCTTAGCCTCATCTTCTTTACGGCCCAACACTTTGATTTGTGCGACCGTTAAGTTATCGATAATAGTCAGATGCGGAAACAACTCAAAATGCTGAAACACCATGCCTACGCTACTACGCAGCTTAGGCAAGTTGGTTTTTGCTGCACCAACCGAGATACCGTTGACCATGATATCGCCCTTTTGAAACGGTTCAAGGCCATTTACGGTTTTAATAAGCGTCGATTTGCCACTACCCGATGGCCCACAAACCACCACCACATCGCCTTTATGCACGTGAGCAGTACAGTCAGTTAGCACCTGAAAGTCACCGTACCATTTGCTAACGTCAGTCATTTTGATGACTATCTCAGCGCTCGCATGACCATTGTCGGTGACCAGTCCGCCAAATTCATTTATATAGGTGTCAGCATTGTTTATCCCTAGCTCATTTATCCCTGACTCATTCATCGCTGGCTCCTAACCACTTTTTTCATCATTATTAAATGAAAGTCTTAATAGTAAAATACTGCGCCAAATTTAAATTAAAACCTTAAGCGTTTTTGCAATTGCTGCACGCCAATAGACGCGCTTAAGCTGATAATAAAATAAACTGCTCCGGCACCTAAAATGTAAGGCGTCAGTAAGCCCATCAGCTCACCACGGACGTAAGCGGCGCGGAAAAAATCCGTCAACCCAATGGCAAAAACCAGCGTCGTATCTTGGAATAAAATAATACATTGCTGCAAAATCAACGGCAGCATTTTGCGAAAGGCTTGCGGCAAAATCACCAAGCGCATGGTTTGGCCATAAGTCATGCCAAGTGCCTTTGCGGCATTCACTTGCCCGCTACCGATAGATTGGATACCTGCGCGCACCACCTCTGAGAAGTACGCCGCTTCAAACATCATAAAGGCAACAACACACGAGGTAAACGCGGTATCGAGCTGTAAATATTTACCGGCTATCCAAAAATACATCATCGGTACGGCAAAATAAAACCACAGCAATACCAATAGCAACGGCACAGAACGAAAATAATTGACGTATAATTTAGCAGGAATTTCTAGCGCTTTGATGCCGGACAAGCGCATCAAAGCCAATACCGTCCCTAAGCTAATACCGCCTAGGATAGCGAGAAACAGCACCTTTAAAGTGGTCAGCATACCTCCCATTAAGCCCGGATACGCCGTTGCAAGTTCGGTCATCATATTCATTTTTGACTCCCTGCAATCAGCCCAGGTACTCGTAATTTACGCTCAATCAGTCCCATAATGGCAATTAGCGACAGATTAAAAACCAGATAAATAATGGTCGCATAAGTGTAAATCTCGAGGCTGTTTTGGGTATATTCACTGATGGTTTTGGTTTGGCTAATCAGCTCCATCACCCCGACCAGCGACGCTACCGACGCGTTTTTAAAGCAGTTGGTGAGCTCCGAGCTTAGCGGTGGCAAAATAACACGAAATGCCTGCGGTAGTAGCACTTCTTTATACGCTTGCGGAATCGTAAAGCCGAGCGCATAAGCGGCATTGATTTGCCCTTCAGGTAAGGATTCGATACCGGTACGCACCTGCTCAACGATACGCGCGGCGGTAAATAATCCCAAACCAATACTGGCGGACAGCATGGCTGAGGTATTAGGCGACAAGTCTTTATACCACCACTCTTGTAGCGCAGGCGTCAGCCAACCGGGGGCGATATAAAACCAAAAGAATAATTGTACAAGAAGAGGAATATTACGAAAAAATGTCACATAAGCGGTACCAATGCTACGCGCGCCCTTATTTGGCAAGGTACGCATGATGCCCAAAATAGTACCAATCACCATGGCAATTGCCCAAGCGATACTGCCAATCAATAACAGCCAGCCAAGACCGGTCACCATCCAATGCAGGTAAAGCTCATTACCGATACCGGTTTGCTCAAAGAGCACACCCCAGTTCCAGCTATAATTCATGATGGTCTCTCCAAGCCAGGAGTAAAAAGCCAACGCCCCAGACTGATAAACAGCAGTCTGGGCGCGTCAGCAAGCTATGTTGAGGGACAAAAATTACTGAGCGGTTGCTTCTTTTGGCTGTGCGCTATCGTGTGGATTGGCAATCAAAGCTTTTAGATTGTCTGACATCTCAAAGTTTAGATTGACGTTTTTTGGCGGAATTGGGTTGGTAAACCACTTATCATAAATGCTATTAATCTCGCCTGAGCTAAAGACATTGGCAAGCGCTTCATCGACCACCGCTTTAAATTCAGGATCGTCTTTACGCATCATACAACCATAAATCTCAAACGATTGCGGCGTACCAACAATCACCCATTCATCTGGATTTTTGGCTTTGGCTTTTTCACCGGCAAGTAGTACATCATCCATCATAAAGGCATCGGCACGGCCATTTTCTAACATAAGGAAAGCTTCGCCATGGTCTTTTGCCGAGATGACATTGATGTCCATTTTATTTTTATCATTGTATTCACGAATATAACGCTCTGAGGTCGTACCAGCAGTGGTGACCAAAGTTTTACCTTTTAGGTCTTCAAAATCTTGAATACCTGAGTCTTTTTTGGTCAATAAACGCGTGCCAATTTCAAAGAAACCATTTGAGAAAGCCACTTGTTTTTGGCGCTCTTCGTTATTGGTGGTTGAGCCACATTCAAAATCGACCGTGCCGTTTTGCACCAGTGGAATACGCGTTTGCGAAGTAATCAAGTTATAACGAATTTTTAAATCCGGCATATTAAGCTTTTCTTTTACCGCATCGACCACTTTCATTTCTAAATCGTGCGCATAGCCAATCGGCTGATTTGGGTCATCAGCGATGTAAGAAAAGGGGATAGAAGAGTCTCGGTGACCGACCACGATAGTGCCCGATTCTTTGATTTTTTGTAGCGTACCGTTGGTATTTGCTGCCGCTTCTGTCGTCGCCGTGCCATCTGCTGGCGGCGCTTCGGTGTTGGTTTGATTGCTATTATTGCAGCCCGCTAGGCCAAGTGCCATAAAGGCAACCAACGTTAGCGGTTTTGAGATTAAGTAGGTCATGAGATACATCCTTTTATCACATTTATACAAACTAGGAGGGGACTTTGACGGTATTTATGCCATTATTTGACTTTATATAAGCCCTTGGCTGACTTTTCCGTCATGCATCCATGCTGTTGCTTTAGGTTATAACTATGCAACTTAATGTTACTGTACAACAATTTGCACGATGCGGGTAAACTTTTTTTAATGCGACTGATATTTTACAGATTTCGTTTAACAATCATTTAAATTACGCCAATAACTAAACCGCTATGATTGATAAATAACCATTAATCCCCATAAAGTTAACAACTTCTTAATACTAGTTATGACCTATGACCCAAGATACTCAAGTCCCAAATGTCGATCAACAAGCGAGCAGCCACCGCGATAATGACGTACGCCAACGCTTTTTTATCGAAGACTCACCGGTGCGCGGCGATGTTGTGCGCCTATCGCGCAGCTATGCGACGACCATTGCCCAAAAAGCTTATCCTGAAGCCATTAAGCGCTTATTAGGTGAGATGCTGACGGCGGCAAGCTTGTTGATCAGTACCGTTAAAATTAATGGTCGCTTATCGATTCAATTACAATCATCAGATAGTGACAGCTTGCTCAATTGGGCAATGGCAGAATGCGACCAAGACGGTATCATTCGCGCTCTTGCCAGCTGGAAAAATGACACCGACGAGCAAGTGCAAGCGTGGGAAAATATGATCCATGCCAAAGACGCCTTTGCTGAGCTCGGCGCTGCTGGTCAAGGCGTGTTATTTATCAATATTCAGCCTGATGGCGGCGAGCCGTATCAAGGTATCGTTGAGCGTGGTCATGACAACTTAGCTGATTGCTTAGCGCATTATCAAAAACAATCGGCGCAGATTCCAACGCTGATCAATCTGGCATCCGATGGTTTGCAAGCCGGTGGTATCTTGGTGCAAATGCTACCTCGTACCGCAGCCGAGACCTATGAAGTCGAGCAAAACCAAGACGCAGGGATCGATGATGACTTGTGGACGCGCTTAAGTGTGCTCACGCGTACGCTAAAAGCAGAAGAGCTGACCACGCTTGATGCCAATGAAATCCTGTACCGTTTATATAACGAAGAAAAAGTCGTTGCCCCTGAGCCTGTAGCGTTATCGTTTGGCTGCACCTGCTCACGCGAGAAGTGTGAGATGGCAATTGAGCAAATCGGTGAAACCGAAGCGTTAGATATCGTGGACGAACAAGGCGGTACGTTTGAGATGGACTGCGGATTTTGCGGTGAGGTCTACAAATTTGATAAAGACGATGTAGCGGCTATTTTCGCTGAATAGCTTCTTATCTGTTTTCTACCGTCCCTAAAATTTAAAACCCTCAAGTGTCATGCTTGAGGGTTTTTCGTTTTTATAATTTTATTGATAATAACATTCATAGTGTTAACACCTTAAATCTCGACCTCGTAATCTATCGGATAAGAATAGATACGGCTATCAAGCCCATATTTGGCGTCATGCGCGTCGCCTAATCTATTGACTGATAACCAAAAAATCACTTGCGCAAGCACCCGATCGTTATAAGTTAAATTCATATGATTGACGCCATAAAATATCGCCTTATGACCCTCAGGTACGCTCAATGTGTGCTCTTCAGTATATTCGCCAAGCGCCGACTCTACTGACACCAGCCCATCACCCAATAAGCTGGTGGTTTTATTTTCATAATGGGTTTCAATCAACGCCGCTGCGACCAGATAAGTATTGACGTGCAGCGGTAGGCGCGTCGGATGACGAAACTCTGCCGGTAGCACGCTGCGCTCCTCTAAAGATTTCCAATCGGCATCGCGAATACTGCCATAACGCAAATCGATAATACCAGCGCTACGTAAGTCGCCCAGTTTCGCCAATGACCCAGCAAAAGGCAGCTTAGCGATTTTATATTGCACAAAATTGCCAATCTGCTCCAAACTTGCGCCATGATGCGGTGTACCTAAAGTCACCAAATTACCCACACGCTCAACCCAGCTGAATCCCTGCTCTTTACCATAAAACAGTGCGCTACGGCTCAGCAGGCCGCCCATACTATGGCCGATTAAATCAAGCTGGGTAATGTCTGGATTGCTTTCGACCAAATCTTGCAAGACTTTAGCAAAGCTACGCCCATTACTGGAGATACGCCGACCGGTATTATAGTTCAAATATAAAACTGTACTGTCTGGCAACTTGTGGGTCAGCATAGCACCGAGATTATTTTCGCCCGCAACTTGCCAGCTTAAATGACTCAAACAAAGCCCATGACACAAAACAATTACTCGCCCCGATAGTGCGCCACTTTGCACATAATTGTCTTTATCGTATAGCATCATCGACACGGCCAACGGATTGTCATGGGTGACAAGGTGGTCGCCCATCACGCCATTTAGGATATTGACCATACGCCGTAAGTTTAAAGGCAGTGGTTGTATTTTTTTGGGTTTTAAAACCGTGTTATACAAACGTAGCCCTATGGCAATATTGTTGCCGACCAATTGCATCGCTTGACGCACCGTACCATAAATGCGCCCGGTGATACCGCGCTGCCAGTGCTCAAGATTACCATTATTAAACCGCCCCAAAGGACGCAGCAAAATCTCACGGTGGATAGCTTCGACAATATCCGTTACTTCCACGACACCCATAGTAGCAAGCTGCGCCAAGCCTTCAAAAAAATCCACCAAAGAGATTGGTTGATGCGGTTTTATCACACTGTTATCGACATTTTTGGCGATCAGCTCATCGACATAAATATAGTCAAGTTCTGCTAGCGCTTCATAGACATCGTCTTGAAAGTCTGCTTTTGCGCTCAATTCACCATCAGAGGGACGCCGAGTGGTCGCAAATAAATCGTGTATGGTTTCTATAGGTCTTGGATTGGGCATAGTGTTGCTACAGCAAGCGATTAAGGGTAATTGCCATACTAGCCTGTAAATGCCATAAACAGAAGAAAATGATTTAACTATCAGGTATTTTTATGGTTAAAAAAACAGGGAACTATAAAATATCGAAACTTACCCATTAGTAGCTATCGCCTACAACACAAAAACCCTAAAGCCATGACTTAGGATTTTTATGTTTGTTCAGACGTATCATTACTAATGCAAATGGTTAACTAGACAAAGGATTCTGCCAGTATGACGTCACCATCTTCGCGTGTAATCATAACTGTCGCTGAGCGCGGGGTACTACCGCCAGCCACTGCTCCCCATGTATTACCCGGATGCTGAATATTAATAAACAAGGTTTTAAAGTCTGGCGTCATCGTGATACCTGTGACTTCACAGCCCACCGGACCGACAAAAAATCGTTTGATGTTATCATTGCTAGCAGGCATACCGACTCGGGTTTGTTGCCCTACTGACGTGGTTTGAATGGCGCCATCGCTTACATTACCTGGTAGCGCTGCCAATAACATACAGCTGCTGGTATCGGTATAAGCGCCGTCGTCTGTTTGAATCCATAGAACGCCGCGTGGATCGAAGTATAAGCCATCGGGAGAAGAAAAATCATTACTGTCATTTAATTGCGATAAATTTTCTGCTGCTAAATCATTCGGTGCAGCAAATAAATAAATGTCCCATTCAAAACTGGTTGCCGCATGATCACCGCCCGCTTCTGCCCAGCGAATGATATGACCATTGTCATTACCACGCGCTTTACCGCCAGTATTATAGCTGCGCGGATTGGACGCCGACACTGGCTGATCATCTCGTACACCACGATATTTATTATTGGTCAAAGTCACATACACCTCACCCGTTATCGGGCTGACCGATACCCATTCTGGTCGATCCATTTTGGTGGCACCGACTGCATCTGCTGCTGCGCGAGCAAAGACCAATACCTCATCTTGTCCATGAAAAGGCAACTCGCTGTTCAAAGCATCCAGTCCATTTTGACCATGAATTAACGCTTTCCATTCACCGTGACCATTTTCATTAAAGATAGCAACATAGAGCATGCCCTCATTCAAATACTTGTCACCCGCTTTTAATCCACCACCGATATCAGCATTTGACCAGGTGGCTTTGGAGACGAATTTATAAATATATTCACCGCGAGCATCATCGCCCATATAAAACACCACCGGTTTGCCTTGTTCAACGGGAGCATAAGCACAGTTTTCATGAGCAAAACGTCCCAGTGCCGTGCGCTTTTGGGGCATGGAGTTTTGATCAAAAGGATCAATTTCGGTGATATAACCAAAGGTATTAAAACCATTTCGATAATCGTCAGTAGCGCTAGCACTAGTGGCGGTCATATCCCAGCGTGAAAACTCGTCTACGATCTTGGCATCTTTGGCATCAGGGGTGTGCCAAAGATATTCAAAGCCAGAGAAATTTTCCGTTGCGCCATAGCGCTCGCGACCATAATTTTGTCCTGCGCTCAGCTGACTGGCATCTTGCCCACGGGCAAACACCCCTAAAAAATTTTCTTCAGTGGTCAGATAGGTACCCCATGGTGATAAGCCTGCGCCGCAATTGTTGTTGATACCGCGAGTTTGAAAGCCTGTTGGGTCAAACTTGGTCTTGACCAAATCAGAGCCTGCAACAGGACCCGCTAGTTGCGTGGTTGTACTGCTGGTGATACGGCGATTGTATTTTGAATTGGGGACCATCTCATAGCCCATGCCATCGGCGCGGCGCTTCATCTCGACCACTGCTACCCCATGACAATTGACCTCACGACGTACGTCGCTTGCAAGTCGACGATTTTGGAAGATTGGCGCAGCATTTTTATCTTGGATCACATGGTAACCAAATGGGCTCAGCTCGCTGCTATTGACGTATTCATGATTCATGACCAGTAGCCCATTCTCTGATGCTTTGGCATCATAGGCAGTGCCCTTTTTGCCAAAGAACCACATGCCATCATGGTTATCACCCATACGCCATTCGAATGACTCAGCTGACTGCTCGCGATTGTCTTTCCAATCATCAATGCCAGATATCAGCGGCGTGCCTAAAGGCAGTATCATCTCAGCCTTATAGCCTGCCGCCACGCTCATGGTTTCGGCAGTCGAATGCGCCACTGCGGTAAACTTCAAAGTTTCGGGACGCTTGAGATCACCTTGTGCAGGGATAGCAGCATCATTGCCATTATTTTTGGTAGGAATACTATCGTCATCGTCGCTACAGCCAACTAAAGGTAGCGCTCCAAAAAACGCCGCCGCCGTCAATCCTGTGCCACCTTTTAGGATACTACGCCGATTTAAACGGCGACTAATAATGGTTTGAAAATCAATATTGTTGCTCGGATTAGAATCTTCAACGACTTCATGGGCAAGCGGTTGTTTGTTATTCAATAATGTCATTATCAGTCACCTTGCTGTTAGGCTTGATTGGCATGAGAGAGTTGATTGCAGTCTTGTAATTGCAATCACCAAAATACGAATTTTGCCTAATTCTACTGAGTGTTTATGACAGTACGTTGAAAACCAAATGCCGATTTGATAGTTATTTAATGATAAGCTTAGGATAAATGACTATCGCCACTGATAAACCAAAAAAATCCCAAGCGTTCACTTGGGATTTTTTGATAGCGTTAAGCATTAATGCCTTTACAGATTAATAGGTGACAGCTGCGATAAAAACTTATTTAACCTCTGCCTGCCACTGATGAGCGCCTAGTTTTAAAGTCAATACATCACCCGCATGTAAAGCGCCAACGCCGCTTGGTGTCCCCGTCATAATGACGTCGCCTGCTTGCAAACTAAAAGCGTGACTGATATTGACCAATAACTCATAAACGGGAAATAGCATCAAGGCACTATCGCCGTCTTGCTTAAGTTCGTTATTAATATTCAGCTGATAATGGACGTTTCTGAAGTCACCAAAGGCATTTGCATCGAGCCAGTCAGCAAGCACACAAGCGCCATCAAAGCACTTGGCGCGCTCCCAAGGATGACCTTTTTCTTTCAGCTCAGTTTGTAGCTCACGCAAGGTCAAATCAAGCCCTAATGTCACGCCACCAATAGCTTGTTTCGCCTCTGCAAGCGTGGCTTTTGACAAGTCTGTTGCCAGCTGAATACAAAGCTCAGCTTCATAGTGGGTTTCGCCAAAGATGGCAGGGTTTGGGCGCTCAACGCACTGATGGATAGATACCACCGAAGAGGCAGGTTTTATAAATAGCATCGGCGCGCTAGGCACTTCATTGCCCAACTCCTCTGCATGCGCCGCATAGTTGCGCCCGACACAGACGACTTTACCGATAGAAGTACGCAGACGTTCGCTATTATCAATGCTGGTATCACTATTGGTATCAGTGGTGCCAGCAGTATCTTTCACATTACCAATAATAGCGTTGGCGATGGACATATGGGGCGATGAGCTCATACAGTTTCCTTAAGGCCGATTTTTTAATTTATGACCACTATAGCTTTTTTATTTTGCCGTGCCTACTTTTAAGGAATGGTATTGGTAACCACGTCTGGCGGCACATAGCTGGCGTGACGATTCATACGTTTTTCAAACAATCTAAAGCTAAATAAAATCACCCACGACAGCAGCAGATAAACGACACCGGCCGCAAAGAACAATTCCATCAAGGTATAAGTGCGCGCACTAATCGTACGAGCAACGCCGGTAATATCCATCAAAGCAATGGTGGATGCCAGCGCACTTCCCTTTAGCATAAAGATAACTTCATTACTGTAAGCAGGAATCACAATGCCAAAAGCGCGCGGTAAGGTAATACGCGTCAGCTTCTGCCATTTTGACATGCCAATGGCATCGGCGGCTTCAAGCTCGCCCACAGGAATATTTTGGATTGCACCGCGAATAATCTCTGCCAAATAGGCGCTGGTATTAAGGGTAAAGGCGATGATGGCACACCAATAAGCTTGGCTAAGTACCGGCTCCCATAAGAACGAGTTACGTACCGCTTCGAACTGCCCAAGCCCGTAATAAATCAAAAATATTTGTACCAGTAGCGGCGTGCCACGGAAAAAGAAGATATATAAAAATGGTAAAACTTGCACCAGCCAATTTCTGGACAGGCGCAATAATGCCAAAATCAAACCAAAAAATAACCCAATAATACCCGAGAATACAACGAGCTGGACGGTCAATACCGCGCCACCCATTAAATCAGGGATATGGTCAAAAATGACCTGCCAATTCCAATCCATAGTATCTCTCCTCTACCCTATGGTCGATTGACTTTGAGTGGTTTGATGGTGTGTTTGACGGCTGAGCTTTTTAGCATAACGCGCCGCCGGATTGGCACGCCACTCAAGCCACATCATAAAACCGGTAATCAACATGGTCAGACCCAAATAAATAATCGCCGCTGCCATATAAAAGGTAAACGGCTGCTGTGTCGACTGCGCCGCGCGCGAGGACTGATACATGATATCTTTTAGACCGACGACTGACACCAAGGCGGTATCTTTGAGCAATACCAAAAACAAATTGCCGAGACCTGGCAGTGCAATCTGCCAGACTTGCGGCAAAGTGATACGATAAAAAGTCTGAAAAGGTCGCATGCCAATCGCTTGCGCCGCTTCTCTTTGCCCTACCGGAATCTCTTGAATGGACATGCGAAAAATTTCGGTCGCGTACGCACCAAAGGCAATTGATAACGCCATGACCCCGCCCCAAAACGCGCTAATCTCGATATAGTCGTTATAGCCGAACTTTTTGAGGATACTCATGAGCAATATCGAGCCGCCGTAATAAATAAACAGCACCAATAACAGCTCAGGGATGCCGCGCATCGTGGCAGTATAGACCGTCGCAAGCTTACGCAGCAGCCAGACATTGGACATCTTGGCGGTCGCGCCAAGCAAGCCTAACGCCATACCGATGACCAAACTGGTCAGCGCCAGCTTTATAGTGACGGTAGCGCCGCTTAGTAATAGCGCGCCAAATCCTTGTAAATCAAACACAATTATCCACTCAGTCTCTTTATATTAGCAAGTTGCAAAATATGAGTTAAAAGAATCAGCATCAATAGCTGAGCGCTGCGCATAGTCGTATGACCAACCGCATAGATGGCGGTTTTTTGCGTCATAGAGTGACGTCAGATACATACGATTTTGGCGGCGGAAATTGACACAGTAGAAATGAGCGCTGATTTTATCATATTCGCTGCCAGCTATGTTAATACTCACGCATAAAAGCGCTGCCTAAATAGATACTTATCAGGATAAATAGCCTATAAATCAGTGATATCTGATAAAAGTTGACCCTTCATAATGCATAAAATTGTGGTGATTCTTTGAGTAAGGAATCATGATAATCATTTTTAAACAAAATCGATAGAATAATAACCAGATGCGAGTAGGATAAATTTTTCTTGCTTGCCGTGCGCTTTGCACTCCAGAGGCTTCGAAAAATTTATCCTACTCGCCCTGTATTGGTTGTAAAGTAACCCTATTATTAAAGCAAAAAAGACATCACCCTGATGGTAATGTCTTTTTGCTTTTATGACTTCACGTTTACCGCTAAATAGGGAAAACCGTGATTAATATAATAATGATAATAAGCGCTTATTGCGCTGCATTTTCTACCGTTGGTTCGGTTGATACTGTCTCAGTGTTTGCCACCTTCGCTGGTACGGCAAAATATTTTTGATTGATTTTATCATAAGTACCATTTGACTTTAAATTGGCCAAAGATTTATTGATTTTGGTTTGCAAGGCTTCATCGTTAGGACGCACGGCAATTGCAAAATTATCATTGATATCTATCTCATCGCCTTTTATTGCATAATTACTTCCTGACGGTGAGCCAAGCCACTCTAGCGCTGGGAGTTTGTCAGATATCATGGCATCAACGCGACCAGAACCCAAATCCAAAAAGGCATTACTCAAGGTGTCATAAAGCTTCATATCAGCTTTTGGATAAGCGTTTTCTAACCACTGCGAAGAGATGGTCGAGCGCTGGGCGGCAATAGAATGCGCGTCGATATCGCTGCTATTAGCAGGATCAAAGCTGCTGTCTTTTTCGGCTAAAAATACCAAGGCATTGCTAAAATATGGATCGGTAAAAGCCACTTGCTTTGCACGCTCGGGCGTGACCGACATTGCCGCGACGATGGCATCATATTTGCCCGCTTTAAGCCCCGGAATAATACCATCCCAATCTTGCGCTATGATTTCACAGGTCATCTGCAAATCGGCGCAAATAGCATTGGCAATTTCAACATCGAAGCCGCCAAGGCTGCCATCAGCATTGGTATAATTAAAAGGAGCATAAGCGCCTTCGGTGCCGATACGTAGTACATTATCATCGTCGCTCGCCGCGCTATTATTATCAGCCGCTTCTGACGTTTTAGTCGTATCCGAGCTTGCGCTTTCGTTAGTCTCATTTTGACCATTACTACAGCCCGCTAAGGCCAATAGTGCCGCTAAGGCTAGCATCGATTTTGTCTTTAACAAGTGCTTACTGGCGGATGAGGTAGCAGAGGGCGTACTAGACATAGGGGCTAAAAGAAGATGGTTGCTCATAATCATCCTTGATGTTGTTATTTGGCATTATTAATTGGCGTTGGTACTTAGGAAAGTATTATAAATGGCATAAAGCACGCTTTAATTAAAACGTGCTTTATTAAAATCAGCCCTTATCTAATAGACTATGAAAGAAAGCTCTATTAATTAGTCGCCGCTTCCGTTTGCTCTTCTTTAGCAATTACTGCATTGGCATCGACATTACTGTCATCAGCGACCACCACTTCTTTGACGCCATCAGTCGCTACTGCTTTTTGCGCCGCCGCTGTTGAGCTGGTACCAAAATAACTGCCGGTGATTTGATCGTAAGTGCCGTTTTCTTTTAGTTCAGCCAAAGCTTTATTAAACTTGGCAACCAATGGATCGCCTTTACGAAAGGCAATACCCATCGCATCATCGCTGGTGCTGATTTCTTGACCTTTGACTTCGTAGTCTTTACCGGCGTCGGTTTTTAGCCAGTCAATACCAGTGACTTTATCAGACATCATGGCGCGCACGCGACCTGAGGTTAGGTCTAGATAAGCGTTGTCTTGAGTGTCATAAAGCTTGATGTCAGAGTCGGCATGTTTTTCTTGTAGATATTGTGACGCAACCGTCGAGCGCTGTGAAGCAACTGGCTGACCTTTTAGGCCATCGACGGTAATATCATCGCCTTTTTTACCGATGAGGATGATACCAGTATGAAAGTACGGGTCGCTGAATTCTACGACTTCTTTACGCTCAGGGGTGATTGACATGCCAGCGATGGCCGCATCAAATTTCTGCGCATTTAGCCCTGGAATTAAGCCATCCCAATCTTGCGAGATAACTTCACATTCAGCTTTCATTTGCGCACATAAGGCGTCTACCAGCTCAATCTCGTAGCCGATTAATTTGCCATTAGCGTCGGTATAGCTAAAAGGCTTATAGCTCGATTCTGTGGCGATTTTTATATGTAAAGGGGCATCGCTTGTAGCAGCGGCGTCCGTATTTTCTGTAGGCGTTGAGCTGTTGTTACAAGCAGCAAGCATCAGCATCGCTGCACTAAGGGGCGCAAGCCATAGCGCTTTTTTGTTCATTGATGAGGTCATTGAAGTGATCATAGAGGTTATTCCTTAATATATTTACCAGCCGTTATTCATCCGCAATGGTTCAGACATTGGTTAATCGGCGCTTATTGAAACCGTCTGTTGACTAATAGCTATCAATTAAAGACTTCTCGCAAAGCGCATCAAGCAAATTACTGACCGAAGTTTTCTTGCTCAAGACGGGCAAGTTCACCGTTGCTACGGATTTCACTCAGCGCTTTATTAAAGTCGTCTTTGATTGAGTCACCTTTACGGACAGCAATGGCAATATTATCGTCGTTATCAATCTCATCACCCACGATACCAAAACCTTCTGGATTGTCCGCTAACCATGATTTGGCAGAGACTTTTTCAGCAAGTACCGCATCGCTACGACCAGATTTTAGGTCTAAGTAGGCATTGTCATAATTATCATAAAGCTTGACGGTGTTGCCGTCTTTACCTTCATAATTATCTTGTAAATACGCGCCAGGTGTCGTTGAACGCTGGCCACCAAGGGTTAGGTTTTTAATGGATTTGGGGTCAAAGCCGCCTTTGGTATCGGTAAGCCAAACCATGGTATTGGCGAAATACGGCTCGCTGAAATCAACCTTTTCTTGACGCTCTTCAGTGATTGACATACCAGCGATGACGGCGTCGTATTTTTGCGCCAATAGACCTGGAATAATACCGTCCCAATCTTGAGCAACGATTTCACATTTGGCTTGCATTTGCGCACATAAGGCATTGGCGACGTCGATATCGAACCCTGCCAAGCTGCCATCGGCATTGGTATAGTTAAAGGGAGGGTATGCGCCCTCAGTGGCGATGCGAATGGTCTTGCCCGCCGTTTCTGTAGCAGAGGCATCAGCGCTGCTATCAGTGGCGTCATTAGCAGACTGACTACAAGCGCCAAGCATAAGCGCGGCGGTGACGGTCATCGATGACCACAATAGGCGAGAATTCGACATCATACATTCCTTAAATTCTGATGAGGTTTTTGATATAGGGTTCTGATATTTTGTTCTCTGACGTCCCTGCCAGATAAGCAAGTCAATGAACATAAAGACATAGGCAGACGCCAGTTGCGACTGCCTATAAACCCTTTGATAATACCTGACTCAAATATCAAAAACAAACGTTTTGCATACCAACTGTGATTATTCGGTAATAAAAAGACTAAGAAAATTTAGGCCAAGAAAATTACTGAGGGCAACTTTTGCATTGTAAGCGTTTTAGGTTTTTTGACATTCAACCAAACACCTGTCAAACATTCGCTTCTAGTTTTGACGATGCGATGCCATAAAGTCTTTAACGCGCTCAGACTTTGGATGGTCGAAAACTTGTTCAGGTGTACCAATTTCTTCGATGATACCTTGATGCAGGAACACCACTTTGCTTGATACCTCACGGGCAAAGCGCATCTCGTGGGTAACAATCAGCATGGTACGCCCCTCTTCGGCAAGCTCACGCATGACCGCAAGTACTTCATTGACCAGTTCGGGGTCAAGGGCCGAGGTTGGCTCATCGAACAATAGCACCTGAGGTTGCATGGCAAGGGCGCGTGCTATCGCCACACGCTGACGCTGACCGCCCGATAAATTCGCAGGATAAGCGTCTTTTTTATCGAGTAAACCCACTTTATCGAGCAGTTTCTCTGCATCGCTAATCGCTTGGTCTTTTTTAATTTTTAAGACCTGCGTTGGTCCTTCGATGATATTTTGCAAAATGGTTTTGTGTGGCCACAAGTTAAAGTTTTGAAACACAAAGCCCACGCGCGCGCGTAAGCTCTCTAATTGCTTGATATCTGCCGCTTGTAATTCGCCTGATTTGGCAGGCTTTAGCATCAGCTCATCATTGCCGATGATGATACGCCCCTGATTGGGTTTTTCGAGCAAGTTAATACAGCGCAGCAAGGTTGACTTACCGGAGCCAGACGAGCCTAAAATAGAGATAACGTCGCCATCATAAGCAGTTAGAGACACCCCTTTTAGCACCGCCAACGAGCCGTAGCTTTTATGGACGTCTTGTAAATCTAAGGCGATGGGCCGAGTCGGATTCTTTGCAGTATCAAGCATGGTTTAGCAGACTTCCAATAAATATGAGTGAAAACATGAATAAAAAAATGCGCCATTGTCGCCTATAATGCAATAAAAAGGCAAACTCTGCCCCTCAGTTAGTAAAGGTCATTAAAAATCATTAGAGTTTGACAGAATAATTTATTGCCGATAAAAAAATACTCAAAACGGCGCTCAGCTTAGATAACTCTAGCTAAGTAGCGCGGTATTCTTTTTAAAAGGAATCAACGACAAAATAAGGCCCATAACGCATAGTCAGTTATGGGCCTTATTTTATCATCTTAACGCCGCTAGCGCTGTTTTATCTGCTAAATAGTCAGTCGACGCTTGCAAGCGGCATTTAACAAGCTCAACTAGTAAGTCGAAATGTGCTCTTCGCTTTCAGTTCCATCAAGGACTTCTACATCATCAGCAGTTGCTACCGCGACATCATCATTCTCGCTAACGGCCATCCCGTCATTAGCATCGGCACTTGCAACCGCGACATCATCCGTGCTGTTTGCCGTTGCCACGCCAGTAGCGTTATTTTCTACTGGCGTCTGCGCGTCCGCAGTTGGTTCAACATCCATTGGCGCTTCTTCTTTTTTGCCGCAGGCGCTGACGCTTAATGCTGCTGCTACCAAGCCTACTGTGAGCCAGTTTTTATAGGCTTTATTTTTAATAGCCATTTTTTTCTCCATAATGAGTCTTTAGTTTATTAATCTTTATAAAATTCATCACTTTATTGCATCAGCCAATTGCTATATCTCTCATTGATAACGTATGAGATAGCGTGTGAATTGACCGTCTTAGCACCCACTATACTTACGATTGACCACGACTACCTTAGCAGTTGCAGCGCAGTTCTGTTAAAAATACGTAACAGACAGCATACTTTTTTATCTCCCATTGCTTATAGACGCTATAAAAAGTTAAAACCTTAAAATACAACATAAGAAAACTCCGCAGTGCTTGCTAAACGGTCGTTGTTCACAAAATCGACTTTACTATCGTCCTCATCTCCTCTATGTTAAATAGCAGAGCGCCATTAGAGCGCTAAACGATATTTTTTAGATTATTAATGATAAAAGGACGTTAATTTATGACGCAATCGAATACCACAGATGTAACCGCCTATATGCAGACGGTCGGTAAGCAAGCGCGCGCGGCATCACGAGCGTTAGCTGCGGCCAATACTGGCGATAAGAATTCGGCGCTGATGGCAATCTATGATGCGTTAAAAAGCGCCAAAACTGATATTTTAGCGGCCAATAAAATCGATATGGATAACGGGCAAAAAAACGACTTGGACGCGGCCTTACTTGATCGCCTAGAGCTAAACGATGCGCGCTTCGATGGTATGCTGCAGGGTTTAAAAGACGTGGCGGCATTGCCTGACCCTATCGGTGAAGTCACCGACATGACGTATCGTCCATCAGGTATTCATTTGGGCAAAATGCGTGTACCACTCGGGGTAGTCGGGATGATTTATGAGTCGCGTCCCAACGTTACCTTGGAAGCGGCTTCGCTGGCGCTAAAGTCTGGTAACGCTATTATCTTGCGCGGTGGTTCTGAAGCCTTTGAATCCAATCAAGCGATTGCCAAATGCATTTTACAGGGTTTAAAAAAGGTCGGTCTCTCTGAGCATAGCGTACAAGTGTTAGAAACCACTGACCGCGCTGCTGTTGGCGAGCTGATTACCATGACGGACTATGTCGATGTGATCGTACCACGCGGCGGTAAAGGTTTGATTGAACGTATCAGCCGCGATGCCCGCGTCCCTGTGATTAAGCATTTAGATGGTAATTGTCATACCTTTATCGATAGCGATGCCGATGCAGACACGGCGATTAAAGTCAGCGTCAATGCCAAAACTCACCGCTACGGTACTTGTAATACCATGGAGACGCTGTTGGTCGATAAAAATGTCGCCGATGAGTTATTGCCAAAGATTGCTGAAGCCATCGTAACAGCCGATGACGCCATGCAACTGCGCCTCGATGAGAAGTCACAGGCGATTTTAAATGACAATGCTACCCTGCAAGGTCATTTATCGGCAGCCACCAGCGAGGACTGGGACACCGAATATCTTGCGCCTATCTTGGCAGTCAAGGTGGTAGCGGGTATCGACGAGGCGATTGAACATATCAATACTCACGGCAGCCACCATACCGACGTCATCATTACCGACAACTATACCAAGTCGCAGCGCTTTATCCGCGAAGTCGATTCGGCAAGCGTGATGATTAACGCCTCGAGCCGTTTTGCCGATGGCTTTGAGTACGGACTTGGGGCAGAAATCGGTATCTCAACCGATAAAATTCATGCCCGAGGACCGGTTGGGCTTGAGGGTTTAACCTCGCAAAAATGGATTGTTTACGGTCACGGCGAAACACGCGCCTAGGGCATCATTGCTGCACTATAATTTATTGCCTAATTCGAGTATAATCTTAAATAACGTCAGCTTAATTGCTGGCGTTTTTTTATTATTGATAAATATGCTATATATGGCATATAAAAATTATTTTGCTGAATAGAACCACGCTATAGGAAGCCGGGCCCATGCAAAGTGGCAAAATTAAACACTGGAATGCTGACAAAGGCTATGGCTTTATCGAAGTAGACAATCAAGGTGAAGATGTCTTCTTTCATATCAGCAGCGTGCGCTTATCGCGGCCGATAAGCGAGGGTCAACGTGTCTATTTTAATAGTCAGCGTAATGATAAAAACCAATTACGCGCAACCGAAATCACCGCTAACGAATTAAGTATTTTAGAAACGGCAGACGCAAAAACGCCGCTAGCAAATGCAATCAATCATCATGCAAAAAATACGCATAAAAATAACGCTAGTTATCATCGAAAAAACCAGTCAAAAAATAACCAAAGCAAGCCACATAAAAAAACTGGCTTATCTACTCTACTAAGTTTTATCGCCCTTATTGCCGTGGCGGTTTTTTTCTTTGGTGATTTGACGTCTAGTTTTTTTGCAGACAGCACGCCAGCAACGTCTATAACGCAGACAGCACCTAAGACCTCTAGCCGTGATACAGCAGCCACAGCAGCTATCACGGGTGACGCGCAAATTGACCAAACACTGGCGCTGATTCAGCAAGGCGGCCCATTTCCTTACCCTGATAAAGATGGCACCCCCTTTTATAATCGCGAAGGCAAACTGCCTGCCCAGTCGCAAGGCTATTATCGCGAATATACCGTGCCGACGCCCGGCGTTTCGCATCGCGGCGCACGGCGTATTGTCACCGGCGGCCATCCGCCAACCGTCTATTATTTGACCGTCGACCATTACGACAGCTTTCGACCATTGCAGGTGAGATGATATGAGCCAAGCGATTTATTATATTAAAAAAAATGACGTTAACCAAAACTCCATTGCCCAAAAAAACGAAGCGCTTATTCATCGCATTCCTAAGCATGCGATTAACATTCCCATTGACGATGTTTTGAATAAAGAAACGCTGCTAAATAGTTTAGCGACAGCTGCCAATTTTCCCAGCTATTTCGCCCATAATTGGGACAGCGCTTGGGACTGTTTGACCGATAGTGATATCACTGATTTAACGCTTTACTTAAATGCGGTAGAAAAAATCAACAGCGAGGACTTTAATGTCTTTAAGCGCCTGATCGAAGACGCTTATAAAGATTTTGGCAAACCCCAATTATGGATTATTGAGACGTCAGACGATACCTACGAATAGCAAAACGAGCAGAACCTAAATTCGAGATAAAACTGGCTTTATCTCGAATTTAGGTGAATTCATATTTAGAGAAAGGATGAACTTATGGAAGTAACATTAAACGGATATTACACCCTAATTTTTGCCACCTTGGTGCTGCTATTAGGGCGCTTTTTGGTGAAGAAAATTAAGTTTTTGGAAGACTTTAATATCCCAGAACCCGTGGCTGGTGGCTTGATTGCTGCTGTAATTGTTTATGCCCTTAATTTGATTTGGGGTTATAGCTTTAACTTCCACCAAGGCCTACAAACAGCAACCATGCTGATGTTCTTTGCCTCTATCGGACTTAGCGCCGATTTTGGACGGCTGAAAGCAGGTGGTACACCTTTATTAATTTTCACTATCGTCGTCTCGGTCTTTATTATTTTACAAGACGTGGTTGGGGTAGCGATGGCCAGCGTACTAGGTCTTGATCCGCTGCTCGGCTTGGTGACTGGCTCTATCGCTCTAACAGGCGGCCATGGTACCGCAGGCGCGTGGGGCGTTGTGTTAGAAGAACAATACAATGTCGTTGGTGCCACCACTCTTGGTATTGCTGTTGCTACCTATGGTTTGGTTGCAGGTGGTCTGGTTGGTGGTCCTGTTGCACGCCGATTGATCAATAAAATGGGTCTTAAACCGACCCCTGTTAATCCCAATCAAAGCGACGTCGAAAAGCTTGCTGGCAAGCAGTCGTTATATAGTACCAAGCACAGCGAAGATGGCGATCATCGCCATGAAGAGATGTTTGAAAAACCTGACAATATCCGTCTGATTACCGCCTCTTCAACGATTGAGTCATTGGCTTTGTTTGCAGGGGCGCTGGCGTTTGCAGATATCATGACGCTGGTTGCAGCAGATACTGCGTTTGAGCTGCCCACCTTCGTTTGGGCATTAGCAGGCGGCGTTATCATTCGTAATGCCTTAACCATGGTGTTTAATTTTGATATGTTCGACCGTGCTATCGACGTGATTGGTAATGCGTCATTAAGTCTATTTTTAGCCATGGCGCTGCTATCGCTAAAACTATGGGAGTTAACAGATTTGGCAGGCCCTGTATTGATTATCTTGGTCGTGCAGACTTTAGTCATGATTGGTTATGCTTATTTTGTTACCTTTAGAATCATGGGTAAAGACTATGATGCCGCCGTTTTGGCAGCTGGACACTCAGGTTTTGGTATGGGCGCCACGCCGACGGCGATTGCCAATATGCAGGCAGTGACTGATCGCTACTTGCCATCACCGAAAGCTTTTTTGATTGTACCAATGGTTGGTGCCTTCTTTGTCGATATCGTTAACGCAACTATCTTGCAGATATTTACCAAGTTGCCGTTTTAGCCTTCTATATTATTGTCTTATTAATAAAAAATCGCCTAGCAAAAGTTAACTGACCCCCAAAAGTTGTGTCCAACTTATGGGGGTCAGTTCAAGTTCTAAGAGGTTTTTTATATCTACTTATAAAACCAATTATTAATCAGAAATTACTGATTTTTAGCATAAACAGGAAGCTCTTTACAGATCGCTTCTACTTTGCTGCGTACTTCAGCAGCAACTTTTTCATCACCGCGGCTATCTAGCACGTCACAAATCCAACCCGCCAATTCGCCCGCTTGTGCTTCGTTAAAGCCGCGCGTAGTAATCGCTGGCGTACCGATACGGATACCTGAGGTAACAAATGGCGATTTTGGATCGTTTGGTACGGCGTTTTTATTCACGGTAATGTGCGCATCACCAAGCCATTTATCGGCTTCTTTACCCGTCATTTCTTGCTTAACTAGGCTGATCAGCATCAAGTGATTTTCGGTACCGCCAGAGATGATTTCATAGCCG
The DNA here is from genome assembly GCF_002439405.1 of Psychrobacter sp. UBA6291. Lineage (NCBI taxonomy): Bacteria > Pseudomonadati > Pseudomonadota > Gammaproteobacteria > Moraxellales > Moraxellaceae > Psychrobacter > Psychrobacter sp. UBA6291. Next base: position 44,907 of record NZ_DJUD01000073.1, read on the forward strand.
CGGTCTTGAATCACTTTTGCCATTGCTTTGGCGTTTTTGACCACTTGCTGCTGATAGGTTTTGAAGTTTTCTTCTAAGGCTTCTTTAAAGCAAACCGCTTTTGCCGCAATAACGTGCATGAGCGGGCCACCTTGGTTACCAGGGAATACGGCAGAATTTAGCTTTTTCGCCAATTCTTCATCACGTGCTAAAATCATACCTGAACGTGGGCCACGCAAGGTTTTGTGCGTGGTAGTCGTGACCACATCGGCAAATGGTACTGGGTTTGGGTAAACACCGCCCGCGACCAAACCAGCTACGTGAGCCATATCTACTAAAAGGTACGCGCCAACTTCATCAGCGATATCACGGAAACGCTGCCAATCGACCACTTGCGAATAGGCTGAGAAACCAGCAATAATCATCTTAGGCTTGTGCTCTTTTGCCAAACGCTCAACTTCGTCATAATCGATCAGACCAGTTTCTTCAACCAAACCATACTGTACGGCGTTGTAGTTTAGACCTGAGAAGTTAATGTGCGCACCGTGCGTCAAGTGACCACCAGCGTCTAAGCTCATGCCAAGCACGGTGTCATTGGCGTCTAATAATGCTAAGAAAACAGCAGAGTTCGCTTGGCTACCAGAGTGTGGCTGGACGTTGACGTACTCAGCACCAAACAACTCTTTTGCACGATCAATGGCCAATTGCTCAACCACATCGACGTGCTCACAACCACCATAATAGCGCTTACCAGGATAGCCTTCAGCGTATTTATTGGTCAGGTCAGTGCCTTGTGCTTCCATCACTGCTTGTGAGCAGTAGTTTTCTGAAGCGATAAGCTCGATGTGGTTTTCTTGACGAACGCTTTCAGCGGCCATGGCTTCAGCAAGTACTGGATCAAACTCTTTGATAGAAATATCTTTAAACATAGTGATGTCCTAGGTAGTGGCTATCGTTAATGGTGGTGCTCATTGAAAAGAGGCGAGTAATAAAAGGAGGTGAAAATGGGCAAGTAAAGGCAATTAACCTGTTATTAACTTGTCCAGATTGGCAATAAAATCGAAAGATAAAGGCATCGATATCATCGCTAAAGATTAAGTGTAACATGAAAATTTGTACTGTGAGCGCAAAAAAACCTCACGGAAAGCTGAAGGATTTAAATGACGCCATAATGAGATTATCAAGCAAATAAATGCGCAATAAAATAAATGACTTACTGATTTTGTATATCAGTCTTTATTGTAATTATTTAATCACTCTTGGACAAAAACGCTGCTAAAAAAGTCTCACTAATCAGGATTTTACGTCCATACCAATCATATAGCGTCTGCCGTTGCCAGCCGTCTGCCGTCTTTTCGATAGAACGTTGATTGGGTAAAGTACGGCGGCGCTTAAACAACACATAGCCAATCGGCGTACTTTTTAGCTGCTGTAAACGGCGAGCGCGCCCCTTCAAACTTACTAGCGGGAAAACGCTTTGGGCTTGTACCCATGGCTGCTCATTATCGCCATATAGCTGCGACTCGCGTACCCACGCCAATAACGGACGGTTTAACGCCGCGCCTTGCAAACCCAATTGCTTTTTTTGTGCTAAGGATAATAACCGATAGCCTTCAAAACTGCGCTCGACGCGTAACGGCTGCCCTGCTTTTACTTCGAGCATGGCCGTCAGCGACCCTTCGGTATTGAGAAAATTGACTAGCTCAGTGGGAGCGGATGATGGAGCAGAATGAGAAAAATGAGGAGTCATAGTTTACAGCTGATAGAAAAGTATTAGGTAGGAAGTCATTGGGCAAAGATTAGCAAAAAAATGATCGAGGATTAATCAGTACTATCAAACGTCGGCATATTATCAATATTAAAGGGCAATGCTGCAAAGGCTTGCTTGCGATATTGCGCCACATGCATGCGGTCTTTTAGGCAAAAATTACTAATCGCTGGGACAAAACGCCCATCGTAAATACGGTGCAACGAGTGAGTTTTGGTCGGAACAAAACCTCGGACTAATTTGTGCTCACCTTGGGTGCCGGGGTCAAAATACGTCAAACCTTGCTCAATCGCAAACTCGATACCTTGATAATAACACAGCTCAAAGTGTAGGCTATCATACTCAGCAAGCGCGCCCCAATAACGACCATAAAGCGTGGCGTTTTGGCTATTGGGTTTATCATAAAAAAACAAACTGCTAGCGATAATTTCACCATTGGCATCAAGTGCTTGTGCCAGCATCAAATGCTTAGGCATGCTAGCAGCCAGTCTTTTAAAAAAATCTAGCGTTAAATAAGGCTGCTGCCCACGTACCGCGTAGGTCATCACATAACAATGATAAAACGTCTGCCAATCCTCTGCAGTGATAGCAACCCCGCATTTACGCTGGCAAATGATGCCTTGCTCGGCAACTTTACGCCGCTCAGCACGCACGGTTTTGCGTTTTTTGGCTCTAAAGGTTGCCAAAAATGCCTCGAAGTCGGCAAATTGTTTATTGTTTTGACTGACATTTTTATTTTGCCATAAAAACTGGCAGCCCTGCCGCTCAAGTATCGGTAGCTCAATCGGTTCTACTGTACCACTATTTTTTTGATTATTAAGCGCCATTTCTATATCGGTATCAGTCGGCATTGACGCGTTAGCAATAGCCGCCATCTTAGACGTCACAAACAAACCATGCCAGCTAGAGGCCTCTACTTGCTGCGCGATATCATCAACGCCTGCGATAGCTGTTTTTAAAATATCTGCGTTTAGCGCCTCACCTGCTGCTAGCCACAGACGTTGGCCAGTCACGGGTGTATAAGGCGCGCTAGTCACCAAACGCGGATAATAATCAAGACCATACTGCGCATAAGCTTGTGCCCACGCATGGTCAAAAACGAACTCGCCTTGATGATGCCCTTTAATAAAAACCGGCATAACCGCAACAGGCTGCCCTATTGGTTCTGAAGAAAGCAGCATTGGCTGCGCAGCATTACTTTTATCATCATTCGCATTATTATCAATAACGCCATCTGTCTCATTTGGCCGATGGATTAAGACATAAATCGGCAACCAACCTGCTTGCTCACCAATTGCGCCTGTATCACTAAGTGCTTGCCAAAACTCAAATGTCATAAAAGGCGTATCTGGCGTTTGCCAACGCGCCATATCCTGCCAGCTATTATCACTGAGTAACGCATATTGTAAATTCATCATCACCACGCTATTTTTAGAATTTTTTCTTAAGCTCATTTATTTCTATCGTTTAGCCTAGCAAATACCAGCGCGTTTGCTGTCACAATTTGCAAAAAAGTAAAAATTATCTGGCACTAAAATACTTTTATGAAGAAGGTTTATAAACAAAGGCGCATAAAAATGCCATACGGATAGATTACTAAGTCTTTTATTGATAGGACGTAGGATTGAATGTTGCTAGCGTTAGTATGTTAAAAACAGATACTCTAAAAAAGCTAATTTAAAAATAGATACTTTGAAGTATGTAGACTATTTCAACATTGATAAGCTCATCATTTCACAAACAAGCTTACAAAGTGAAAAAAGGCACTAAAAGCGCGCTAATTACACGCAAAAGATGATATTGAAGGCGAGGACTGGTAGAATAAGGCTATTATTAGCTTAATATAATTCAGATACATAGGGTATGAGCGAAAATAGTATACTTAGTTCAATATACAACATTGACATCATATCAGATTTATAGTGGATCAACTATAATATAGCGTCAGCCATTCGCGCTCAGATCATTGTAAATCATGAGTATTGAGTCGCTGGTTTGCATAAATTTTTAGCAACGGTCTTTTGAGTGTGACCTTTTATAATGTTTTATAATCACTCTTTAATAAAGCTAGTGCTTGATCGAGCGCCTGCTTTATAAAGACGAATAAACGCAAATGGCTGGCGACGAAACTTTTCTCGCCGTCATACTCGCTCAAGAATGGCACTAAAAGACGACTGATGTATTTGGACCTCGACTGAACCTCGAACCAACCCCGTAGACCATTATGGTATAAGGGCTGTATAAAGCTATTAAATGATACCGCAGCCTTATTAACCTCATTAATGACAACAAGGAATAATCTACTAACATGTCAAAAATTATTTATACAAAAACTGACGAAGCCCCAGCGCTTGCCACCTTATCATTTTTGCCGATTGTAAAAGCATTTGCCCAGACAGCAGGCGTCGATGTTGAAACCAGTGATATCTCGGTCGCGGCGCGTGTGTTGGCTGAATTTCCAGAATACTTAACCGAAGAGCAGCGCGTTCCAAATAACTTAGAAGCGCTTGGCAAATTGACTCAAGATCCAAACGCCAATATCATTAAACTACCAAATATCAGTGCTTCTGTACAGCAGCTAAAAGCGGCTATCAAAGAGCTACAAGCTAAAGGCTACGCGATTCCTGACTTTCCAGACGAGCCAAAAAACGCAGAGGAAGAAGAAATCCGTCGCCGTTATGGCAAAAGCTTAGGCAGCTCGGTCAACCCTGTATTACGTGAAGGTAACTCAGACCGCCGTGCGCCAAAAGCAGTCAAAAACTACGCGCGTAAACATCCGCACTCGATGGGCGAATGGAAACAGTGGTCACAGACACACGTTTCGCACATGCACAGCGGCGACTTTTATGACGGCGAGCAGTCGATGACCTTGGATAAAGCGCGTACCGTGCGTATGGAGCTGTTGCTCGAAGACGGTACGACCAAGGTATTAAAACCAAAGATTGCCTTACTTGATAAAGAAGTCATCGACTTGATGTTTATGAGCAAAAAAGCGCTGCTTGAGTTCTATGAGCGTGAAATGGAAGATTGCCGCGAAGCCGGTATTTTATTCTCATTACACGTAAAAGCCACGATGATGAAGGTGTCACATCCTATTGTCTTCGGTCACGCGGTGCGCATTTATTATAAAGACGCCTTCCAAAAACATGGCGCGTTATTTGATGAGCTAGGTATCAACGTCAATAACGGTATGGCAAGCTTGTACGAAAAAATCACCGAATTGCCAGCCAGCTTACGTGAAGAGATTGAGCGCGATCTCCATGCCTGCCAAGTACATCGTCCGCGTCTAGCGATGGTTGATTCTTCAAAAGGTATCACCAACTTCCATTCTCCAAGTGACGTGATTGTCGATGCGTCAATGCCCGCGATGATTCGTAACGGCGGTAAAATGTGGGGCGCTGATGGTAAATTATATGACTGTAAAGCGGTCATGCCTGAATCGACCTTTGCGCGTATTTACCAAGAGATGATTAACTTCTGTAAGTGGCATGGTAACTTTGACCCAACCACCATGGGTACGGTGCCAAACGTTGGTTTGATGGCACAAAAAGCAGAAGAATACGGCTCACACGACAAAACCTTTGAATCTAGTGATAACGGTATCGCACGTATCGTCGATATCGACTCAGGCGAAGTCTTACTTGAACAGCGTGTTGAAAAAGGCGACATCTGGCGCATGTGTCAGACCAAAGATGACCCTATCCAAGACTGGGTTAAGCTTGCAGTACGCCGTGCGCGCGAATCAGATACGCCAGTTATTTTCTGGCTCGACCCATACCGTCCACACGAAAACGAGCTGATTAAAAAGGTTAAAACCTACCTAAAAGATCATGACACCAACGGTCTGCACATCGAAATCATGTCACAAGTTCGCGCCATGCGTTATACCCTAGAGCGCGTTGCCCGTGGTTTAGATACGATTTCTGCGACTGGTAATATTTTGCGTGATTATCTGACTGATTTGTTCCCGATTTTAGAATTGGGCACCAGTGCGAAAATGCTATCAGTTGTGCCACTAATGAAAGGCGGCGGTTTGTTCGAAACAGGTGCAGGCGGTTCAGCACCGAAGCACGTACAGCAGCTGCTTGAAGAAAACCACCTACGTTGGGATTCTCTCGGTGAGTTCCTAGCCTTGACCGAATCTTTAGAGCATTTGGCGAAAAATGATGATAATGCCAAAGCGAAAGTATTGGCAGACGCCCTTGATAGAGCCACCGAAACACTACTGTTAAATGACAAATCGCCATCACGTAAAACTGGCGAGCTTGATAACCGTGGTAGTCATTTCTATCTGGCAAAATACTGGGCAGAAGAACTGGCTGCTCAAGATGAAAATAGCGAGCTAAAAGCACAGTTTGCGCCGCTGGCCCAAAAACTTGAAGACAATGAAGCCGCTATCGTTGAGCAGCTGAATGAAGTTCAAGGTAAGTCGATGGATCTAAAAGGCTACTATTTAGCAGATGAAGCGTTGGCTGAAAAAGCCATGCGTCCAAGTCCGTTATTCAACGAAGCTATTGCTTCATTGTCATAAATGCTTGGTTGCAAATAAGATAAAGCTGGCTGAACAAGCTTTATTAAAGTCAGTTTAAAACAAACGCCCCAATAGTCCTAGGCTATTGGGGCGTTTTTATAGGTTCTGTGCTGCTTAAAACGTTCAAAGCAAACACCTACACCAATGTTTTATATGAAGCGCCCTACTGCTATGGTTAGATGACGCTCAATGTTAAAATTATTTTTGAGCATTTACTGGGCCTAAGACTAAGCATAAGCATAAGCATAATACTGAGCGTATGGATGAAATCTTATGATACTAGAAAAAATAACAACCGCCAGAGGAACTCTTTTTATTTATATCCTCACTGGCAGTATATGGTATTTACTGACGCATTTTTTACCGGACAATAGGTGGCGCGATATATTTACTATCGGCCTTGCCTTCTTATTTTGCGGGATTTTTATGTGGTCGCTTTTTAGCACCTTGCAGCGCATCTATGGCGATGATGGCAATTTATGGAAAGAGCTTGCGATGACAACGCTTAATGTCTTTTTATTTTTGCTTACCTTTTCGGCACTTTATTACGAAGTCGGCATCGTCGACACCACGCTCGATGGTAATCCCATTTCGCAAGATTTTTGGGCGTGCTGCTACTATGCTGTCGTCACTTTCACTTCAACAGGCTATGGTGATTTTCGGCCACAAGGCATGACTCGGGTTTTTGCAAGTTTACAGGCATTGATTGGCTACTTAGTGCTCGGTTTAATGGCTTCAACCAGCTTATCGGTGGTCAAATGGACAGCGAATGGTAGCGGTAAAAATCGTGGTAAAAATGACAGCTAAACTTATTATTCAATAATCAGTATAAAAACCATAAGCACAAAAAAACCATCTATAAAAATATAGATGATTTATTGTTTACGCTATAAATTATAAAATCACATGCTATAAAGCCCTTACGCATCCATGTGTTTAATAATGGCTTTGCCAAACTCCGAGCTACTGAGCAAAATAGCATCTGGCATCAAACGCTCAAAGTCATAAGTGACGGTTTTGTTTTTAATCGCGCCTTTGATACCTGCGATAACAAGATCAGCCGCTTCTATCCAGCCCATATCACGCAGCATCATCTCCGCCGATAAAATTAACGAACCTGGATTGACCTTATCTTGACCGGCATATTTAGGCGCTGTGCCATGAGTGGCTTCATAAACAGCGATTGAGCCGCCTTTATTGGCACCCGGCGCGATACCGATACCGCCAACTTCAGCAGCGAGCGCATCAGAGATATAATCACCGTTTAAGTTCAAGGTTGCCACAACTGAATATTCAGCAGGGCGCATCAGGATTTGCTGCAAAAAAGCATCAGCGATGACGTCTTTAATGATAATGTCATTACCGGTTTTTGGGTTTTTCATCGTCATCCAAGGCCCGCCATCGAGCAGCTCCGCACCAAAACGTTCAGCGGCAAGCTCATAGCCCCATTCTTTAAACGCGCCTTCGGTAAACTTCATGATATTACCTTTGTGCACGAGAGTGACGCTCGGTAAGTCATTATCGATTGCATGCTGGATAGCTTTACGTACCAAACGCTGCGAGCCTTCTTTTGATACAGGCTTGATGCCGATACCGCAGTCATCTGAGAAACGGATTTTGGTCACGCCCATCTCTTCCTTTAGGAATTTAATAACTTTTTTGGCGTCATCACTGCCCGCTTTCCACTCGATACCGGCATAAATATCTTCTGAGTTTTCGCGGAAAATCACCATATCGGTCAGCTCTGGGCTATGCACAGGACTTGGTACACCCTCAAACCAGCGTACGGGACGCTGACAGACGTACAGGTCAAGCTCTTGCCGTAACGCGACGTTTAATGAGCGCATACCGCCGCCAACTGGCGTGGTCAGAGGCCCTTTAATGCTTATGACATACTCGCGCAAAATCTCTAGCGTTTCGGTCGGCATGTATTCGCCGTCGTAAATCTTAGAAGCTTTTTCGCCGCAATAAACTTCCATCCAAACGATCGATTTTTTGCCTTGATAGGCTTTTGCTACGGCGGCATCGACGACTTTAATCATCACCGGCGTGATATCGACGCCAATGCCATCGCCTTCGATAAAGGGAATAATCGGATGATTAGGGACATTTAGGGACAGATCAGCGTTGACGGTTATTTTTGCGCCGTCTCTTGGGACGATAACTTTATCATAGGGCATGGGATCAAACTCCTTTTATACTTATATATTGGTTGCGCCAGTTTCCTTGGCGTTCTGTTATGCTAGCTAAAACATTTTGGCTTTAAAATGGCAGTATGCTAGCGAGTTAAATACCAACCATTTACGTAAAATCCCCCTAAGCCAATAGGTTTAAAAATATGTTAGAGAGTTATTTTAAAAATCCTATTTTTTGCCATTATTTCTATGACTAAAGCACCAAAGTTGCGTAAAGCAAAAATGTTGAGTGTTATAATCTCTATCAGATTAATGACATAAAAATATCACCATTTACCTTAAATAGTGTACTAACATAAAAGCATGACTGATAATTTTTCTTTTGCATATGACAGTTTTACCAATCAATACTATAAATACCACAATGCTAACAAGGTTATCTTTTAACCACAATCCGTTTTTTACTTTTGCGTAAAAACATTTTAGACTGCCGTGCACGCCATTTGTTAACCATGTTGTAGCTATCAATTTATTTTTAGGAAATGCCATTTTATGTCGACCTCTAGCTTAGTTTTATTCAACAAACCTTACGGCGTACAGAGTCAATTTCGTGATAACAGCAATAATGAACACACCACTCTATCGCAGTACTTCACTGACAAATCGCTGCGCGTTGCTGGTCGACTTGATGCAACCTCAGAAGGCTTGTTGATTTTGACCAGTGACGGACGAGTAAATAAAGCCATTACTCAGCCGCCGTCAGCCAAGAACTTTGCCCAAAATAAAAAAAAACAAGGGAAGACCTATTTGGTACAAGTCGAAGGTTTGGTAAGCACTGCTCAATTAGAGCAATTGGCGGCGGGAGTACATTTAAAAGACGGCAAAACCTTGCCAGCAGTTGCACGACTGGTCGAGGAAGGCGATTTGCCGATTGACTTATGGCAACGTAATCCGCCCATTCGCGAGCGTAAAAACGTGCCAACGTCATGGCTAATGCTAACTATTTATGAGGGCAAAAATCGCCAAGTAAGACGCATGACCGCCCATGTTGGACTGCCTTGCTTGCGTCTGATTCGTTGGTCGGTGGCAGGATTTGAGCTTGGTTCGCTTGGTGTTGGTGAGTTTGTGCGTATTTACCTAAATAGTGAGCGCTGTCGGCAGTTAGGAATTGTCGATTAGATTAGCGTGGCAAATTAAACCTTATCCGCTTATATGAGCCAATTTTGCTCTGATTTAAATATTACGACTTTTTAAACGGCGTGTCTCGAACGCGTAAGGTTTATTTGTTAAGATGCAAAACTGCGCTGACTTGCCAACCTTGCCGTATTTTCGCGTTTTATATCGGTTTAAATTTGGCCATTATTTATCTTGCTTTCTGTCTTATTCTTCGTTGAGCCTGTTTTCTGTTTTTTTGATAGTAAGGATATATCATGATTGCCTCTCGTCATTTTGCTTTGTTTGCTACCAGTGTGGCTACTACCCTGCTGCTAATCGCCTGCCAGCCAGCAACTGAGGATAATGAGGTAATGCCAATAGAAGAGGCCACTCAAGCCACTAATGAACCATCTGAAACAGCTCCCGAGGATGCTCACGCTGGGCACGACGTCGCTGCCAATGATGTTACAGTAAACGCTGAAAAAATGTCAGATATGCTGAAAGACTATACAAAGTCAATGATCAGTATGCATAATGAAATGATGGTTGGTATGGGTTATAACGATCCTGATACCGCCTTTGCTAAAGGCATGCTCGGGCATCATCGCGGCGCGGTAGATATGGCAAAAATCGAGCTAAAGTACGGCACTGATGAAACCATGCGTAAACTTGCACAAGACATCATCGACTCGCAGCAGCTTGAGATTGATATTCTTAATAAATGGCTCGCAAGCCATCCTGATGCGCCCAAACCAAAACCCAATACCGAAGCCATGCAAGAAGCGTATGTAAAGGGAACGAATACCATGCATAGCGATATGATGCTCGGTATTGCTGAGCCTGTCGCTGATATGGCCTTTGCGCGCGGTATGCTGCCGCATCATATTGGCGCAGTAGACATGGCAAAAGTGCAACTCCAATACGGTACCGATGAAGAAATGCGCAAATTGGCACAAGACATTATCGATGCTCAGCAGCCTGAGATTGAGTTGATACAAAACTGGATTGCGGCAAATAAAGCCCCTGACACAGCGATTACAGACTCCGATAAAGCTGTTATCAATGATGAAGAAAATAATAAAGAAGCGATCAAATAGACAAATAAGTCTACGAGTTAAACAGCTATAAACTTTTAACTATTATTTATAGCACTCCGAATATTAAAAATATAAACCCTTGCTAAGTACGCAGCTTAGCAAGGGTTTTTAATGTCTTCATGCTTTATTATTTATCTATTCACTTTGATGGCGTGCTAGCGCATTTAGCCATGTATTTTCAGTATTGGCGTACCCGACAGAGTCCCCATCGTCTTCACAATCTGTACTCGCCCTTGCTAGACGTAAGCTGACGCTATGTGGAAATGCTTTTTCATTATCGTCATACTCGCCTTTATCAGCGAAATCAGATTTAGATAATACTTTCACCGTCATCAGCTCATCACGGCGAAATAAATGGCATTCCACAGCGCGCGTGGCCTTACTAAGCGTTGCTAATTGCTTAGTGTCTGCTTTGATACCATCGATTGCGACGACGACATCATGGGCTGAAATGCCAGCCTTAGCAGCGATACTATCACGTGTCACGCGATTAACCTTAAGACCCAGTGGCGTCTCACTACAGCGCATGCCCCATGGCACATGTTTATCCGCCGTCTCTTTGGTATTAGGGTAAATTTTAATACCATTTGCTGTGAGCAGTGCCTCTAGTGGAAGCTCCTCAACGCCATTAACATAACGGCGCTCAAACTCTTCCCAATCTGCTAACGGCATAAACTGCCCGATAACTGCACCCATATCGGCACTACTGATGCCAATACGTTTATTATCCTTTTGCTTTGCTTGGCTATAAAATTCTTTAACCACATCAAACAAACGATAACGCCCAGCACTTTTTGTAAGCAGGGTTAAATCCAAGCATAACGCCACCAACGCGCCTTTGTTGTAATAACTGATACCTGCATTGCCGGTATTTTCATCGTTGCGATACAGCTTAATCCAAGCATCAAAGCTCGACTCGGCGACACTCTGATGCGTGCGCCCCGGTGTTTGATAGTAGCGATTGATTTGCTCAGCCAGTAATTTAAGGTAACTTGCTTTATCAATGACACCTGACGCCTGCAACATAAAATCATCGATATAAGAGGTAAAACCTTCAAACACCCAAAGCAGCGGCGTAAAAGCTTCGCGGCGTAAATCCACCTCTAGCATCACATCTGGACGGACAGTTTTGACCCACCACGCATGAAAATACTCGTGACTGCATAAGCCCAAAAAGCGTTGATAGTCGCTACTTGGTACTTTTGGCTCATCAGCATTGGACAAATCGCGACGCGGGATAATCAAACTGGTCGAGTTGATATGCTCAAGCCCGCCATAATCCTGCCCACTGGCAAAGGTCATAAAGGTGTAATCGTTAAAGGGCGCATCGCCGAGCCAATCTAGATAAGTTTGACAGATTTGAGTAACATCTTGCTGCAAGCGTCCCATGTTAGCGCTATGCTTACCTGAAAGATAAAAATGATGGCTAAGCGTCTGATGCTTATCATCTTGAATGATAAAATCAAAGTTATCTTGTTCGGCAAACTCAAACGGATGATCGATCAGCTCATGATAGCTGTCTGCTTGTAGAGTATATATTCGCAGCTTATCAATTTGCGACTGTACTGCCTCAAGTCCACACGCCAAGCGCACAAGACTAGCGTCTTTATCAGTTAAAAATGCAGCTGGCACGATTAAATTAACTTCTACTGCTTTCTGCTCTTGCCCATCAATCGCTAATGCAAGCGAGGTAAAGTTACCATACAGACGCTGCTGGTCGATATACGCAGTACGCACCGATAAATCATAACAATACACTTCATAATGGACGCGTATGCGTTGCCCTGCCTGCGCCTCTGGCAACTGCCATGTATTTTTATCGGTTTTTTGCGCGCGGTACGTGTTGATTTGTTTATCGTTAGAAACGACTTGACTGTCTAAAATTTCATAATGTACCGCAGTGATATTACGGGCAAATTCACGCATTAAATAGCTACCCGGAATCCATGCTGGCAACCATAGACTTGGCGCGTCGGTATCAGCGGTAAAGGTCAGCGCGACATCGACCAAATGCTCTAAAAACCGGGCAAAGTCAAATTGATAAGAGATATCTGCACTCTGCTGATTCGAATTATTAATCGGTGAGGCTTGAGAAGATAAATTCATAATCGTTATTATCCTTATGTTTATGACTATGGTATGAGCCATCCTGTAAAAACGCAACTGGCAAACTTTAGCCTCTTACCTTTACCAACCACCAAAACTGAAAAATCATATTTATTTACATTAATTCGCCCAATAATTGCTATTTTTTCGGATTTTAACCTTGAAACCAATGGCAGGCATCGCAATTAAAGATGCTAACTGCTAAAGTTACCCTAATAAACTGATGATAATTAACTAATGACGTGGCTATTTGGCTGGCTGATTGGCTTTTTTAGGTTTATTGCAACCGTATTTAAATTTCAATAACGACATATTTAGGATAATTTATGACTACTATCGCAAAAGACACTGCCGTCAAGTTTAACTACACGCTAAAAGACGACGAAGGCAATATCCTTGACCAGTCTCCAGAAGGTCAACCGCTTGCGTATTTACATGGCCATAGCAACATCATCCCAGGTCTTGAGCAACAACTAGAAGGCAAATCTGCTGGCGAAAGAGTCAATGCTGTTGTAGAGCCTGCTGATGGTTACGGTGAATACCAAGAACAAGCGGTACAACATGTACCACGCGAAAACTTCCAAGGCGTTGATGATATCCAGCCTGGTATGCAGTTTCAGTCAGAAGCTGGCGGTCAAGTGATGCTAGTAACTGTCACTGACGTCAACGATAAAGAAGTGACGGTTGATGCAAACCATCCGTTAGCTGGTAAGCGTTTGACCTTTGATGTAGAAATTCAAGAAGTACGCGCGGCGACTGAAGACGAACTAAACCACGGCCATATCCATGGCGCTGGTGGCGTTGAGCACTAATCTCTTCTTGAGTTTGGCGTAAAATTTTCAGACGATAAGATGCTTAGACGAATAGTTAATTATTAATGAATAGTTATTGATAATAATAGCGTCGTCTAGCTAAAAAGGTCAGTAGAGCAATCTACTGACCTTTTTTTGGATAAGTTTTAGAGATTACAGACGTAACAAAGCCGCATAACGACAAGCATTATGCGGCTTTTATCACCAACCATCCATGTTAATGTTATCAGATACTTAATCCCGGAGCATCTTATAACGTACAGGCATCCAGCCTTATCTTCCCTAATCAGCAAACCACCTATCCCTGATGCGACCTTTGCGATACCAATCCCTAGTATCTATGAACCTTTTCGTTCAATCGTGCCGTACAGTTATAATCGCAGATTGGCATGAGGTTAGTAAGAGGTCTAAACGTCAATGCGTGTAAGCATATGCTTACACGCATTGACGTTGCCGATAATGACTGTTCAAGAGTTGCTTTTTTATAGCTTCTCTTCTGGGCTAGCCTGCATCTTTGGATCAGCGCTAAGCATGATATAAGCCGCTTCCTTAATGAAGGCTTCATCCTCAGGTAGCTCAGGACGCTCACTTTCTTTCATCTGACTGCGCTCTTCAAACTTTGCGTCCATAGCGGCTTGGTAAGTATTCCAATTGGCATAAGGACGCTCGCCCGTTGCAATCAGACGTTTATTTTCCGCTTCCAATGAGCGTTTTTCTATCAACTGCATTTTGGCGCGGCGGCTATTGATATCAAGAGGAATCGGTTTTTTCTCATCTTCCATATTACGAATATCATTTAGCGTCGATAGATACACAAAGTGCGGGTTTTGCTGCTGACGGATTTTTGATTGCTGATTTAACGTTGCTAAAGTATTGGCAGAGAATTTACCTTCAGGCTTATAAGGGGCAGTTTTAATGGTATCCCATGGTAAGGCTTTTTTCTGCGCGCGCTCGCCAAAGGTCGCATCATCGTAGATATTGACCAATTCAATATCAGGGACCACGCCTTTATTTTGCGTACTACCGCCAGTGACGCGGTAGAACTTACGCTGCGTGAGCGTCGCTGTACCCAAAGCCAAGCTGTCTAGCTGGATTTGCGCCGAACCTTTACCAGTCGTGGTACTACCGACCACCAGCCCGCGACCGTAATCCTGAATCGCGGCAGCAAAGATTTCACTGGCAGAGGCAGAGGCCAAATTGGTCAGCACGACCACTTTGCCGTCATAAAGCTGCTCGCCGCCATCGTCATCGCGGTAGACTTGAATATTGCCGCGATTGTCGCGAATTTGCACCAATGGGCCGCTTTTAATAAAGAAGCCGAGCATTTTCGCAACTTCATCGAGCGAGCCGCCTGGGTTATTACGTAAATCAACCACTAGACCTTCGATATTTTCTTTATTCAGCGCTTTAAGGGCTTTTTCGGTATCGTCACTGACACTACGGTACTCTTCACCATTGCGGCGCGCGCGATAGTTGAGATAAAAACTTGGTATCTCAAGCACACCGATACGTTTTGGCGTTTTATCGATATTGGGACGCTGTACTTCAACGACGCGCTGTTTTACGCCCGACTCTTCTTGCTGAATAATATCGCGTACTACCGTCACATTACGGGCGCTGGTATCGGGCGTATTTGGTTGACGCACCTTAATGGTCACCGAGGTGCCACGTTTACCGCGAATCAGACCGACGATTTCACGTGTTGACCAACCAACCACATCAATCATGGTTTCGCCGTCTTTGGCAATACCAATAATCAAATCATTGGGCTTAATCTGCCCAGATTTCGCTGCTGGACCACCATCTACCAAAGTGACAATGCGGGTATAATCTGGGTTTTTACGGTCAGGACGAATCGAAACCCCGATGCCTTCTAATTGCAGACTCGATTGAATTTGTAGCTCATTGGCTTGGATTGGCGCATAATAATTACTGTGCGGGTCATAAGTGAGCATTGCCGTATTTAAGATGGTTTCCATGATTTCATCATCTTTTAGACGCGCAAGCTGCTCTTGCTGACGCGATAAGCGGTTGAGCAAAATCTCACTTGGTGTACGCTCATCATTACGCAGCAAGTCTTGACCGCGCGTGATATCAGGATTGCTTAAAAAGACTTTCTCTTTCGCCTTCTCATCTTCTTGACCTAAGGTAATGCTCATCAACTGAAATTTCAGCTGGCGCGTCCAATAGTCGCGCTGTTCTTTTTTGGTTTTAAAATGACTGAGCTTTTCGCGGTCAAGGACGATGCTATCTTTACTGGTCAAATCTATCTTGGTTTTCAGCAATTGTTTTGATAGGGTAAAATATTCATTAGAGCGCTGACGGTAACGCTCAAAAATCGCCACTCCAGCCGATAGGTCGCCACGTTTTAGGCGCGCGGCAAATTCGTCGGCATATTTTTTCTTAAATTCATCGACATCAGATTGCAAAAACAAGGTATGGTTTGGATCGAGACTGTCAATATACATAGACAAAATCTCGCTACCCATGGCGCTATCGAGCGGCTGATTGAGATAATGGCTGCGATCCAGCAAAGCGGCTACTTGGCGGGTAGTAACCTGTTGCTCAGGGGTGGCTTTAAAGCCTGCTGTATTGCTATCAGCCACTGCGGTACTGTAGCTTTGAGTGAGGATAAGACCAGCGACGCCCACTGACGCTACACTGAGTAACCACTGTGCTGGTTGTTTTTTCATCGTATATACCTAATTATTTTAAGTTAAAAGTATGCTGAGTTGTTATTACTAATAAAGGTTATTTAATAGACTATGAGCCAAAAAATGTCGTGATTTTTCACCCTATTATATTTACCATTAAACCATAGGTTACGCTAGCATTAAAAGCAGGCAAATATAGGATAGTTATCTTAGGATAGATCCTTATTTTCATTGTTAAAAATCAATCAATACTAGCATAGCTATAAATACGCCACTGTCTCAATCTGTATAAACAATCTTACACACGGTCTGGCTATTTTGTAGCGCATCCATTGGTGCATTTGGTTATAAGCGTGAATCATCTTGTTTAAGCTTAGCATTTAAACCTGACTTATTTAAGCCAAGCAAACCGCTATTATGTGCATCTTGCAATCACTGGCATAATATAAGGTAAATGTAAGTAGCGACAAACCGTCCGCAACAGAAAGATTATTCATAAGAAAAAACCCTCTCATCTCTAAGCTCTGTCTCGATTTGACTTATAATGTAGTGAAGTGAGAAAACCACCCTCTAGCCTGATAAGGATCACGCAATGTACGGCGTTTTAATGATTGATATCGATAGTACCGCACTGACTGCCGAAGATGTCAGTTTAATCAAACAAGCACAGGTCGGCGGGGTGATATTATTTGCCCGCAATGTGGCAGATGCGGCGCAAGTGCGAGCTTTGTGTGACGATATCCGCCAGCATAATGCCGATTTATTGATTGGCGTCGATCAAGAAGGCGGCCGCGTTGCTAGATTACGTCAAGGTTTTACGCCATTACCGGCGATGGGTAGGCTCGGCGATTTATTTGACCAAGACCCTAGTCGCGCCTTGAGCCTTGCTTACGATTGTGGTTATTTGATGGCAGCAGAAGTATTGGCGGTCGGCATTGATTTGAGCTTTGCGCCGGTGCTCGATAGAGGCGGCATCAGCCAAGTGATCGGCGATCGCAGTTTTCATCAAAATCCGCAAGCCATTATCGCTTTAGCAAGCCAGTTCATGCGCGGTATGAAAGCGGCGGGTATGGCAACCACCGGTAAGCACTTTCCCGGTCATGGAGCCGTCGCGCCTGACTCGCATGTGGCAGAAGCAATCGATACACGTAGTTTAGATGAGATTATCAATAGCGACATGCAGCCGTTTGCACAGACACTGCCTTGGCTTGATGCTTTAATGCCGGCGCATGTGATTTTCTCACAAGTCGATAATAAACCCGCTGGATTTTCAAAAATTTGGCTCAAAGACATCATTCGCAAACAGCTGAATTTTGATGGGGTGTTATTTTCTGATGATTTATCGATGGCAGGTGCGCAAACGGCAGGTGATGTCAGCGCCCGTGTCAAAGCTGCGATTGAAGCAGGCTGTGATATTGCTCTGGTTTGTAATGACCGCGTTGCCGCTCACGAAGCTGCCAAAGCTGCCCAAGAGCTACCCTATCCTGACCAAAAACGTGTTAAAACTATGCGTGGGCAAATACCTGTTTGGCAGGGCGACCTTGAATCAACGTGCCAGCAGTTTGCTTATTGGCACCAAGCAAAGGAAAATATCTTACAAGCATTTTTTATGAATCAAATAGAAGCGCCTACTGAGTCAAAAGATCCAACCGCTTATAAATAATTCATGTAACCAAACCAGCTTTATTCCAGTTTTATTTAATGCAACAAAAAACCGCACCTTAAACATAAGATGCGGTCTTTAATATTAATGCTAGCTATGAATAACTATAAGTAAGTAGTACGCTTATTAATTACTGGCTTTTGGGTCTAAAGCAGTACCACGGCTCGCATCATCAGCGTCCGGTAAAATGTCATCATTATTACGGTCTAATGGATTTAAGTCTGGATCAATTGGTCTACTATTTGATGTTGGTATTGAGCTTTTAGGTGCCGGTAAATTGTTCCCTGTCCGGTCATCACTGTCAGGCATCAAATCATCATTATTACTGTCCAATGGATTTAAGTCTGGATCGAGCGCACCGTTACTAATCGCCACGCCATCGTTGGCCATTGCTGTTTCATCATATACCACAAACTCGATACGGCGGTTACGGAAACGACCTTGCTCTGTGGCATTATCAGCGATTGGATCGGTCTCACCCATACCTTTGGTCATTAGCTTGGTTGGATCCGCACCTTGGGCGACCAGATAATCTTTCATCGATTGCGCGCGCTCTTGTGACAACTGCATATTATAAGCGGCATCGGCGGTTTTGTCGGTATGACCGATAATTAACAGTTTCATATCTGGCACTTGCTGCATAATCTTAACAGCATTGTCCAATAATGGCTTGTTGGCTTCTGGAATAACAGCTTTATCTACTTCAAAGTTTACTACTTGCAGACTCAGGGCGCGAGCCACATCACGAGGATCTGGGTCTTGACCGAGGTTCTGCATCGCCGCTTGCGATGCTGCTAAGCTGCGATCAATCTCGCTTCGCTCATTGAGCGGACCCTCTGCTTGTACCGTCATAGCTGGCGCTGCGGCTTGTAAATCAGCAACCAATTTATCTAATGCTGCTGCGTCTGGCGCATTGACCGTAATGGTGTCGCCTTTAATCAGCATACTGGCATTTGGCACATTTTTGACGATTGGCAAAATAGAAGAAAGCTGAGCGGCAGCTGGCATATCTATCGAGAAGTTATCATCGACATCGGCGCGGCAATTATTGGCTTCATCACCAAATGTCGCTGTCAACGCGTCCATCACGTTGCCTTGTAGCGTCTCGTTGCCAACGTTCATACGGCAGGCATATAGTCCACTATTTTCACCAGTCGCAATACGCAGTGAAGCTGGCTCTATATCGGCTGCAACCACTGTTTGTCCGTCATTAGCCGCTTGCTGCTCAGTGGCAACTGGCGTACCGACTGGCTCAGGATTGTCTTGACAACCTCTAAGTAGCGCCCACGCCAAGGCACCTAAGATAATCAAACCGATAATCGGTAGCAGCGCTTTCATAAAGCTGCCTTTTTCTTCTTCACGGCGAATAGGTGCAGTGCTGACCGTATCAGACACATGAGCACCAGCTGGTGCGGCAATCATACCTGCAGGCAGAACGGCGCTTGCCCATACCGGAATATGGTGCTGATAACTGGCAAGATTGTCATTTAAAAACTGGGGCACAGGCGTGGTTCCGGCCAAGCTTTTGATTTCGTGATACGCTAACGGTGCAGCCATCGCAATCAAACCACGGGCTGCGGTCGCATCAACGTTATGTTTACCGGCAAGCTCACGGGCAATTTGGTCGCGGTGAGCGCCATCGGTCCATACGCGGTCATAAAACCCTTGGTCATCACGGGCGATATTTTCATTAGCAAAACGTGTATAAGTCGTATTGTCTGCCAAGCGCGCGGCAAAAATAGCATAAAATTGTTCAAGTAAGTTCTGTTTAGCGGGATTGCGATCATCGCCTAGTACTGCAGGGCTAACCGTCCGCGTTAAGTGACTGATAATATCCATAATGTCATTCCTCAATAATTGTTATTTTGAATAATTGTTTTGTACCGAACTGCATTCTCAAAAAAATAAAAAGTTAATAGTACTGATATTTCTTAATAACGATATTTTTTAATATTAATATTTATATCAGCATTTAATAAACATTAGGTATTAAAAAGCGGCTTAATAAATATCAGCACTATCTATATTCAACTTTTGTCATTATAAAAGTATTAAGGTTGTATTCACAATCGATGGGCTGTTGTGCAATTGCTACGTTAAGTAATGTTTCAGTTGTGACACGTAACTGCGAAGTCTTTACAGTACAAATTACTAACATATCCATTATATCTGGAAATGACTGTCTATCTGTTTAGGCAAAAATAAAAAGGAGGATAGTCAATGATTGATCCTACCCTCCTTTAGCTCATTGCTTGTTAGACGTTTTAAACTATCATCTTGCTTGCGCAGGCTCCGCCACGATAACGCTATTGGCCATATCGTCTACTTCTGATTCTGAAAAAGGTCCCGGTGGTCGCGTTGATGCGGGACGGTCATTGCTTCTAGGTTCATTGTTTCTAGGCTCGTTAGCTCTAGGCGAATTATTAAAATTATTATTGCGTGCCGGTGCAGGCGTCACGCTATCACCGGTGACGTCATCAGAAGCTTGATAGTCGTTATTGTTATTTGCATTACTATTATTCATATTATTAGTGCCAGCGTACTGGTCATTTATGCTGCTTCCATCTTGGACAAACTGATTGCTTGCACTGTTCATCGCCATATTATCAGTGCCTATGCCGCTTTCTGCATTATTAGGTAATGGTAGCGGCGCGGTACTATCTACCATTATTGCTGGTGCCAAAGTACGGATATCAGTGGTCAATCTTTGTAGCTGCATACCATCTGGCGCTTCTATTGTCATACGGTCATTTTGCAACTGTAGACGGGCAAACGGCGTCGCTCTTAATAATGTCAGGATATTAGGCAGTGCTTGGATAGGCATATTGGCAATATTGTTAGCCACGCCTTCTTGTACCGTAAACTGACACATCCCTGCCTGCTCGCCAAAACTGCTATTAAGCGCTTGTTGGAGGGTGTTTTGTAGCGCGGCATCACCGACAGAGGCGCTACAGGTATAAAGACTGCCGTTATTATCCACACCAACGATAAGCGTAACGGGCGTCAACACCTGCGCGGGTGGCTCAGCGACAGGCGCTACCACAGCAGGCGCAGTAGCCACTGGCTCTACGGGCGGGACGTCATTAGGCTTAATTAAAAATGCCCATACCAGTGCAATCGCTGCGATGGCGGCCAATAATAAAAACACCCGTATTAATAAGTCATTACGTTGGTTGCGGGTTCGTACTTTTTCACGCTTTAAACTACTGTTTTCTGCTAAGTGATGCTCAGCAGGGTTGGCATGAATAGCGCTCGCAGTTAGGCTGTTATCGAAGCTTTCACTAGCAAGTTCTGTTGCCACGTTTGGTTGTTTTATCAAGTTCGCAGAAGGGCTTACCACGCTTGCTTCAGTAACATCTTTATTTAATAAAACAGTTTCTGTCGCAGCATTGACTATGGCGTTTTGATAATCAAACAATTCATCAGGGTTATCTTGTGCGACGGTAATGAGCGGTGCTGCCCATATCGGCAGGTAATGGCGCAGTGAAGGTTGCTCATTTTGTAAAAATGCTGGTAAAAACTGCCCGTTAGCCATGACCTTAAGTTCACGGTAAGCCAGTGGCGCAGCATTCATAATAAGCTTTGTGGTAGTCAGCTTATCAATATGATGGGTCACTGCCAGCTCTTCGATAATGGTTTGACGCGCGCTTGGGGCTTGCCATAATTGCTCAAATAATGGCGTCTCTACTATATTTTCATTGGCAATTGGCTCATCATCACGCAATAACTGCGAGTAAATTTGCGGCAATGCCAAACGCGCCGCCAAAATGGCATAAAACTGCTCCAATAAGCTGACATAAGACACGCTGCCGTTATCAATACGATGCCCATCAATAACCTGTTCATTATTAATCTGGCTACCTAAGACGGCTGGGGTTACTATCTGCTCTAATTGGTCGATGATATTCATAAGTTCCAGCCTTTATCGGCGTTGATTTAAGATATGAGACAGCGATTCTTTTTTGACTTCGGTTTTATACGCTGTAGACTGTAGCACGCCCATAAAAATGCGCGCTTAATAGGTCAGCACTTGGTCAACACTTAGTTGATACTTAACAAGCTAATATTGGCATATAAATTGCCTATTATTTTTAATCTTTTTTAAAATTTCAACAAGCATAAAACTGGTTAAATATCACCGATTAATGATTTATTTTTGGTAAATATTTATTCTGTCGTTAAACGTTACGGTCAGTATACGAAGCATTACTTAGTTGCCTGTTACGCTGTAATATTATTCAATATAAACGATTATTAAAGCATAATTTTGTCGTCTATTGGTTTTTTGCCTTAGCATCACTGTTATTACTGTTGGTGTAAGCCTTAGCTATTTTCAGCATCCATATTTAGTTATTTTTTATCCAACTTATTTGGTCTTTAAGCACTACGCTCTATAACACTGCCCCCTATCAGGCTCGGCCTAAGGACTCTCCTTTGTTCAACCACACGACGCTTATTATCATTATTACGGTTATTGTCAGTTTATTGGCGTGGCAAAACAAAACCCTATTTAATCGGCTGATTTTTTATCCGCCAGCGGTGAATAACGGTCAATGGGATCGCTTTGTGACCCACGGCTTTATTCACGCCGATGCGATGCATTTGCTGTTTAATATGTTTACCCTATACTTTTTTGGCCGTGCTATCGAAGGCTTGTATCAGCCATTTTTATTCGGTTATGGTTTTGTGGTTTTTTATGTGTTGGCTATCGTAATCGCCATGGTGCCAAGCTATCTTAAAAATAAAAAAAGCGCCAGCTATCTAAGCCTTGGTGCTTCAGGTGGGGTTTCAGCGGTGCTATTTGCATTTATTTTGCTGGCACCGTGGGAAAAGATTTACTTATTTGCCATTATTCCTATTCCAGCGATAGTGTTTGCCGTCGCTTACGTTGCTTATAGTATTTATGCCGATAAACGCGGCGGCTCGAATATCAATCATATGGCGCATATGTGGGGCGGCGCGTTTGGGGTGATTGCGACCATTATTTTAGAACCTCGCGTCTTGCCACACTTTTTAAATGCGCTATTGTCGGCTGGCCTTTAGAGCGGTTAGTTTTAGAATCTTTAGTTTTAAATTTGCTAATTGATAACGTTTGATGTTTTGCCCTAATTTGTATTTAACAACATGTTTAAGAATTTGATAAAGAATTATGATTATAGATATTATTGGTGATATTCACGGTTATGCAGACAAGTTGATTGGGCTGCTAAAACAGTTGGGCTATGTGCATAATGGCAGCCATTTTGTACCGCCAGTAGGTCATCGGGCGCTATTTATTGGTGACCTGATTGACCGTGGTTCGCAGCAGGTTGCTACCCTTGAAATTGTTTTTGCGATGCTAGATGCAGGCGTGGCGGATGCGGTGATGGGCAATCATGAATACAACGCCTTGGCTTTTGCGATGCTTGACCCAAAGCAGCCCGAGCGCTATTTACGTTCGCATAGCGATGTACACGTACGCCAACATGAAGCGTTTTTAGCCGAAGTGCCCTTTGGCTCAGAAGCGCATCAATACTGGTTGCAGCGCTTTTATGAGATACCGCTTTGGCTTGAGACCGATTATGCCTGTTTTGTCCACGCTTGCTGGGATGTCGATAGCATGGCGGTATTAAAACCTTTATTAACTACTGATAATTGCCTAACCCCTGAAGCGGTCATTGCCACCTCACAAAAACATAGCCCTGCCTACGACGCGCTTGAGCGTGTGTTAAAAGGTGTGGAAACTGCGTTGCCTGAAGGCTTGGTTATGGTCGATAAAGATGGAGCGGAGCGCTCACAAGTACGCGTACGTTGGTGGCTTGATGAGCTAAATAAGCGACCTATACATGAAATCGCCCGTGCGCCCAAATCGGGCTTGGCGCAGATTCCAAACGATGCGATGGCAGAGAACATTGAATTTGCCCTTAAAACACACAAACCCGTGTTTGTTGGGCATTATTGGCTTACTGGCAATCCTGAACCATTAAGTAATCAAGTGGTTTGCACCGATTATTCAGCAGCCATAGATAGCGGTTATATGACCTGTTATCAGCTTGATACTGAGCAGCCATTACCATTGAAGGCCAGTAACTTTGTGCAATATCGCCATGATGAAGGCCCATTATAAATCGATAAAACTGCGACATAAAAAACTGCTATTTGGTCAGCTTTGACATTAAACGGCAAACTTGGCTTTACGAAGGCAGCAAAACTTTTGTATGATGGTCTTTTTGAGGATATCAAAGCATGAGCACCACCTCCGCTACTGTGAACCCTACTACACAAAACGCTGCTATTGAGCAAAACGGTCCCATTACCTCCCCTGCTGGTCAACCAAAAGTTGGCATTATCATGGGCTCGCAGTCGGATTGGGCGACCATGAGTGCAGCGGCGCAGTTGCTTGCTGACTTTGATATTGCCTTTGAATGTGAAGTGGTGTCAGCCCATCGTACGCCAGATAGATTGTTTGACTATGCCAAAAGCGCTAAAGGTAATGGCTTACAGGTGATTATCGCTGGAGCGGGCGGCGCGGCACATCTGCCCGGTATGTGTGCCAGTCAAACGCCGCTGCCTGTGTTTGGTGTCCCTGTTAAATCATCGATGCTTAGCGGTTGGGATAGCCTACTCTCTATCGTACAAATGCCAAAGGGCGTGGCTGTTGGCACCTTAGCCATTGGTACTGCTGGTGCCTATAACGCGGCCCTCCTTGCCATTCAGGTGCTTGCCTTGCATGATGAATCGCTTGCCACTAAGCTTGATAACATGCGTCAAGCGCAAACAGAGACCATTCTTGCAAGTCCAACGCCTGGTATTATTAATCAGTAACACAATTAAAGTTGGTCAGATTTATATAAAATTTTAGCAAAACTGCTATTATCAATACTCTTGCTAGCAATATTTTATACTTACCATGCGCTAAACTTGATATTTATAGCCAAATGAGTTTTACTAAAGATAAGGTGCATACGGTGCACCTTTTCCTATTTCTAACCTTAACTTTTAGCCAATCATTTACTAAAAACCCTTATTCATTTTAAATGTAAAGAGCCTACCATGACTACCGCCAATGCTTATCCTGTTACCCAAACCATCCGTACCATCGGTATTTTAGGCGGCGGTCAGCTTGGTATGATGCTCGCCCAAGCTGCCCTGCCGCTCGGTTATCAGTGCGTGTTTTTAGAAGATAATGCCAACTGCCCTGCCAGCCTATACGGCAAAGTTTTTTCTAGCGAGCAATTAGATGAATTTATTGCCGCAGCTGACGTCTTTACTTTAGAGTTTGAAAACACACCAACGGCGACTGTCGAACAGTTGGCAAATCTATCAAAATCAGGCAGCAAACAAGGTATGTTCCCGCCACCGCTTGCCCTTGATATCGCTCAAGATCGCTTAAAAGAAAAAGGCATGTTTAATGAGCTTGATATCGCCACCGTGCCATTTATGGCGGTCAATTCTGAAGCCGAATTAAAGCAAGCTTGCGACGAGCTAGGATTGCCTATTGTGCTCAAGACCAGCCGCGGTGGTTATGATGGTAAAGGTCAATTCGTTATCAAAGAGGACAGCGATATTAAAACTGCTTGGCATGAGCTAAAAGACGCGGTTAGCGGTAAAGGTTCATTAACCCCAACGCCTGCGCCATTAATTGCAGAGGGCTTTATTAACTTTAGCCGTGAAGTATCTATCATTGCTGTACGCGCGCAAAATGGTCAGGTGCGCTGCTATGATTTGGTCGAAAATCACCATCATCATGGTATCTTAGCCAAAACTCGCGCCCCTGCCGTTGGTACCAGCCATTTATTTCAGCAAGCAACCGAAGCTATTAGCACGGTGATGAATCACTTGGGTTATGTCGGTGTGATGGCGCTTGAGCTATTTGTGAGTAAAGATGCGCGCGGTAACGATTATCTGCTGGCCAATGAGATTGCCCCGCGAGTTCATAACTCTGGCCATTGGAGTATCGAAGGCGCGATTACCAGTCAATTTGAAAATCATATCCGCGCGGTGGTCAATCTGCCCTTGGGCGATACCGACAACGTTCATCCAGCGATTATGCTTAACGTGTTGGGTCAGTATCCTGATATCCGCGCGGTGCTCAATATCGATGGCGCCCATTATCATAGCTACCACAAGGCTGAGCGCGAAGACCGCAAAATCGCGCATATTACCTTGATGCCAAATGACGTGGCGGATTTAGAACCTGCTCTAGCCAAACTGGTTGCCGTCTTGCCAAATAAAGTGGGGCTTGATAAAAAACTGGCGCCAACCATGAGCGATAAGCAAGCACTTGTATCTGTACCAGAGCAATCTACCAATGCCGAAACTGAGCGTACTTTAGAAAATACTAAAAGTGACGTGAAAGGTAGTCAAAAAGATGCCTTAGCAGAGGCATTATTAAAGACCGATAAGGCTGAGAAATAATGCAGATTTGGGTAGATGCCGATTCGGTGCCACTGATTGCCAAAGACTTAATCATCAAAACGGCTGAACGTACCCAAACCATGGCGATATTTGTCGCCAATCAGCCGATTAAATTGCGCAAATCACCGCTGCTTGTCATGACCGTGGTGCCGTCAGGGTTTGATAAAGCCGATGATTATATCGTCGAGCAAATCCAGCCAGGTGATTTGGCCATTACCAGCGATATTCCTTTGGCCAATGATATTTTGGATAAAGGCGGTATGGTTTTGACCACGCGCGGTGTGGTTTATGATAAAAACAATATCAAGCAGAAGCTTAATATGCGCGATTTTATGGACACCATGCGCGGTACAGGCGTGCTTGAATTGCAAGAAATGAGCGGGCAGAAACCTTACGGCGACCGCGACAAAAAAGCCTTTGCCGATGGTCTTAATCGCTTGGTACGTTAATTGGTGCGGTCATTTCTTTTACTTATCAATTTGAAAATCCTACCTTTTAAAACTTCTGAAAAAATTTCTTATCTCTATAAATATCAACCGTCACAAAGTCCAGTCTTGCAAACCCTATACACTCCATAACCAAACACTATGCAATCAGCACGCTTCATAACGAAGTGTGCTCGTCATTATTGCTAGGCTATATGCAGCTTTTAAAACAAATTATTTTAAAAAAATAGTTTTTGAATAAAGGGTTCTTGAATATCCAGTTTTAAACTATAAGTCTTTAAATAAAGATAATGCATATAAAACTCATATAATAATAGGAATGATAATGAAAATATTAGTAATTGGCGCTAGCGGTAGAGTGGGTACAGATTTGGTTAAGCAGCTATTAGCAGATAACCATCAAGTGATTGGCACCACCCGTCAAGAAGAAAAACTGTTTGATGACGACAATTATAGTCAATTAGATTTAGATATCACTGCCGAAAAAGACGCGATTCAGAGCCAAATTGAGCAAGATATCGAGGCGGTCTATTTTGTCGCCGGTTCAGGTGGTAAAGATGTCTTAGAAGTTGATTTACATGGCGCAGTTAAAACCATGCAGGCAACAGAAGATAAAGGTATCAAACGCTATATCATGCTTAGTACGGTGTTTTCATTAGATACCAGCAAATGGGACAATCCCGGTATTGCTGACTTAAAAGAATACTATATCTGTAAGCATTACGCTGATCAGTGGTTGGTTAATAATAGCAACCTTGATTATACTATCGTGCAAGCAGGTGCGTTAAAAGAGCGTGCAGCAATGGGTAAAATCACTATCAATGATGACAATGCGGGTGAAAACTCAATTGCAGATGTGGCTACGACGTTGGCAGCTGTACTCAATGCTGATAATACGATCAAAAAAGTCTTTAGTATGCATAATGGTGAGACCGCCATCGATGCAGCGCTGGCTAAACTTTAGCAAATAAAAGCTATAATAAATAATATGTAGCTTTGAAGCATTATTAAAAACACAGAAATAAAAAAGCGCGTAAGCCCTGGTTTATGCGCTTTTGTTATGGATTATTTAAAAATTAACGGTTACGTTAAATGATATTAAAGAACAACTAAGCTAGGCCACTTGGAAATGGAATGACGTCCTCTAAGCTGCTAGCCCCTGTTATAACCATTAGTAATCTATCAATACCGACTGCGATACCGCTGCAAGGTATTAAGTCATCAGACGCTGCTAATAAATGCTCATCAATTGGCATTTGTGGCAAGTTATGATGCTTGCGCAATTGATTGTCGCGCTCAAAGCGCGCTCTTAATGCCTGCCCATCTGCCAGCTCATCATAAGCATTAGCAATCTCAATACCGTTAATATACAGCTCAAAGCGCTTGGCGACTGTATTACCATCTTTATCGATAGCTGTCTTTGCCAATGCTGCCGTCGCAGGGGGATATTCTATAATCAACGTCGGCAAATCATGACCCAAATTTGGCTCGACGGCATGACTAAATAGTAAATCTAACCAGCTTTGACGAATATCTTCTTCACTATTGGTGGCACCATTTTCTGCACTATTAAAATCAAACCCTGTTAAACCTTTGTCTTCTGCCACCGCTTGTAGCGCGGCAAGACTCGCCGTTAACGGATGGATACCCACAAAATCCATAAAAGCATCGACGTAACGATAATGACTTAGCACCATCGGATAACCGTAAAGCGCCTCCAATAGCTCGCCCAATTCAGCGCCCATATCCTCTAGGCTATAGTTCGGCTGATACCACTCAAGCATAGTAAATTCAATATTGTGGCGCACGCCTATCTCGTTATCACGAAATACCGGACAAATCTGGTAAATGGGGATCTGCCAGCTGGCAAGTAGGCGCTTCATGGCAAACTCAGGCGACGTATGCAGATAATAGGTACAAGGTTTGTCTTGATACGTAACCTGCGCGGCGACCGACTGTAAAAAGGTATCGGTATTACCCGCTTGTGAGAGCAACGGCGTCTGCACTTCAAGCACGTGGCGACTGGCAAAAAACTGCCGAATAGCATTGATAAATTGCGCACGCCTTTGTGCCATCGCTAATGTCATCGTTGGCGCATAACTGGGTTTAGAGGAAAGGTTATTTGCTTGGGTCATTACTCTCTACTGTAGTTTTCGAATAAAAAATCAAATAATTAAAATAGGCTTTGAAATGGAGTTTTAATCTTTAAAGCTGGTTGTCTTTTAAAACTGCCATTCGCGGCGTAAATGATAATCTCGGCGCAATTGATCAAAATCTGCACCATGTATTTGTCCATCTGTTAATTTATCTCGCAGTGCCGCATCATCTGCCATGATGTCATAAAACTTCACCAATCTATCTGGATGCGCCTTTAGCTCAGACCATAAAAACATATTGAGTGGCAGCAATTTATGCATGGTTTGCACAGGAGCCACTGTTAATTTTTCACACAGCGCATCATAAATCATTTGTGTACCGCGTAGCTTACCCTCCAAGGTATAGCCAGCAATATGTGCTGTGGCAATCGCAAGTTTGGATAATAGGCTTTCCGTTATCTCAGGCTCATGTTCAAATACATCGAGTACCACTTGGCGATCGGTACGGGCGATATCTGCCTGCAAATCACCGGCATTAATCACTGGTCCACGCGCGCTATTAATCAACAAAGTATCTGCTGGCATCGCAGCTAATGCTTCTTTATCAATTAAATGACGAGTTGGATAGTCGCTACCAGTAGGATTAGTGGCATGTTTTTTATCGGTCAACGGCACGTGCAAGCTAATCACATGACTTTGGCTCAATACTTGCTCAAAGCTGGCGTTATTAATGGTCGATGCAGGCAGTAGCGGATCGTAACCCAATACTTGCCAGCCTAAATCATGAGCGTACTCCACAAGAGTACTACCAATATTACCCAGTCCGATAATGCCCAAGGTCACGGGCGGCGTCGATTTCTGCCAATATTGTGGACGTAAATTTAAGATAGCGGTCAATACGTACTGCGCAACCGAATGCTTACTGCAGCCTGCGGCATTGGCAAAGGTGATATTGCGCGCTGCCAAATAGGTTTGATCGACATGGTCAGTACCAATCGTCGCCGAACCAACAAATTGAACGGTATTATTGTTTGCCAATAGCGGCTCGCCAACTGGCGTAACCGAGCGTATCAACAGTACGTCAGGCTGATACTCTGCGAGCAACTGGACATTGATAGCGCGCCCAGCAACGCTAATAATATTTACCGGTCGTTTATTATGTTGCCCAAGCGTCGACGCATTAAAAAACTCATCAAGGCTGGCGATATTGCTATCAGCAATGATAGTTAGAGGACGCATATTTTCATTATTTGCAGCGCTCGCATGTGGCATTTTCAAATACCCCTACTTCT
Organism: Psychrobacter sp. UBA6291; assembly: GCF_002439405.1. NCBI lineage: Bacteria > Pseudomonadati > Pseudomonadota > Gammaproteobacteria > Moraxellales > Moraxellaceae > Psychrobacter > Psychrobacter sp. UBA6291. The sequence continues at coordinate 75,038 of NZ_DJUD01000073.1, forward strand.
AAAGGTTTATTATCAATAATTGCTGGATTAGCAAGGTATATTTTTTATAGGTTGGTTTTAATAGTTTTTAAATTGCTGTTTAAATTAAGCACATTCCCTAATCCGTAGAAACAATATTTTCGTCTTTATTTTGTGCCGTAGCTTTTGGTTGCAGCTGGGCGTCAGCAAGCATATCTTCGTGCTGTGCAAATAAATCATTCTTATGTTGCGATATCCACTCACGCCATACCGCAAGGCCGATTGCCAATACTACAGGACCGATAAACAAACCGACAAAACCAAACGCCGTCAGACCGCCCAATACTCCGATAAAAATAATAATAAAAGGAATTTTGGTCGCGCCGCTGATCACAATAGGACGGATAAGATTATCAACCCAGCTGATAACCAGTATACCCCAAAGCGCCAAACCAATCCCTTCTACGGTATGACCTTGGCTTAATAACCAAATAGACACCCCGCCCCAAACAAATGGCGTACCAAAGGGGATTAAAGCGATAATAAAAGTGACAATGGTCAGTAAAATAGGGCTTGGTGCACCAGCAAAATAATAACCAATACCAGCGAGCAAAGCCTGAGCCAATGCGGTCAAACCAATGCCATAGACTACCGCGCGCGTGGTCGTACCGACCGAGTCAATATAACCATCGATGCGATTGCCAATGATATTGCGTAAGGCTTGGCGGATTTGACGTACCAAACTGGTGCCATCGCGATAAAAGAAAAACAGCGTCATCAGCGCCATCCCCATTTTGGCAAGACCACTGAAAACGACATCGAACGCGACTTTGCCATAATATAGATGCGACTGCACCCACAGACGAAAAGCCTCTAGCGTGCCTTCTGGGTTTTTATTAATTCTCCACAACACATCTTTAACTTGCTGTCCGATGACGGGTAAGTCCTTGATAGAGTCTGGCACATCCAAATAGCCAACCTTGATGCGATAAATTAAGTTGCTAATCAGGCTTAAAGCTTCTTGCTGCAAGATAAAGATACCAGCAACGAGCGGCAGACCTATCATCAATGTGATGCTGACCGTCATAATGGCGGCGCTAAAGTTTGAGCTAAAGCGAACGCGCTGATGAAAAAAATTATAAATAGGAAAGGTGACGTACGCCAAAATCGCGGCCCACAGTGCCGGTACAATAAAAAACTGTACGACTTGAAAACACAATACAATCAGCACCACCAGCAAAGTAATAGCCAATAAGCGCTGAATAATAAATTCTTTTGTCCAGTTTTCGATCATAGCGTATAAACCAAGAGCGGGCAGCAGACAGCCAATTTGGCGCTGCTGTAACGTTTATAAATAGGTGGATAAAAATCACAGACCGCGTCCATTATTTATATCCCTTAGCGAGTGTGTTGCGTTATAAATTTTACGTTGTAAGCTTTGCGAGATATTTACTTTATAAATTAGGCGAAATTATTGCGAAAAATAAGTCTAATAATAGCGCTACCGTACCATAGCGCGCTTTTATAAACATGTTATTTGGTTATAAAAAACAGTATTCATCTATAAAAATAATTGTGATTCATAAAATCGCTCTTAACTTGCCATTTCTCTATATTTAGAAGAGTAAGCCCAAACATAATAACGGCTTATTATGCCTCAAAGCCTGCCAAATAAATAAGGCTATGTTGTAATCTTTACTTACAATTACCTGCACGCTATCGGCACCAATATTATTAAGTATTAATAGGTACTTTCAAAAATACCTTATTAGAATCATTGCTTTAAAACAATAGTTATTTATTTGCTTTTTAATGACTTCTACGCTGACAACTTGCGCGCTAAATCACTGTGCAGTTCTATTTGTGCAGACAATTGATGTTATACTAAAGGGATTAATTTGCACATTTAAACGCTGTTAAGCAGGTTTGCTGTTATTGGTTTATAGCAAAATCAGCCCTAGCGTTTTTAACACTATTTCTGAAAACCTTTATTGATTGCCCTATTCTAAGCGGTTTTAAGCACTACCATTTAGAGCAGCGCCGCATATTTTAGTAATACCGATATTCATTGTATTAATGGCTATCCAAGTGCCGCGCTCAGCATAGGCTCACGATTTATGAGCCTTGATATGGGGGCATAAGTGCATACTCATATTTTGCATTACTTTCATAACCTATTTTGCTTTGGTTTTATTTAAAACCCAGCTAGATTCAATACATTTACACAACCTATTGATAGGAACAATAACAATGTCAAAAGACACTACCAAAGATACTGATAATCCCAACTTTAATTCGTCAAATGAGGCCAATACAGGCTCTAAATCGCAAGACAGCGTTACTTTTGCGTTAGCGCAATCGCATTTTTTGGTCGGCGATATCACCGCCAATGCTGAAAAAATGCGCGCCCTTGCTCTACAAGCCCGCGAGCAAGGCGCTGATGTTATCATTTTCCCAGAGCTTGCGTTATTAGGCTATCCTCCGCAAGATTTGCTGCTACGTCCTAGCCTATCTGGCCGTGTCAAAAGCGCGCTGTCTAGCTTGAGTGATATCGATGATATCGTGATGATTGTGGGCTATCCGCATGTCGATCATCATGGCACCTTTAACTCGGCGGCGATTTTGCATAACGGTCATCAAAAAGGCTTTTATCATAAGCAAATCTTACCAAATTATGGCGTTTTTGATGAGCGTCGTTATTTTGATAAAGGTCGCAATCAAGTCTTATTTGACTATAAAGGCATTACCATTGGTCTGCTAATCTGCGAAGATTTGTGGGAAAAAGGTCCGATTGCTGAGCTTAAAAAACAAGGTGCTGACCTTGTGGCCTGCTTAAATGCCTCACCGTTTGAGATTGAAAAACAAGACAATCGTAAAACCATGCTCGCCAAACGTAGCCGCGAAAATAATCTGCCAATTATTTATCTTAATGCCGTTGGCGGGCAGGATGATTTGGTATTTGACGGCGGCTCTATGGCCATTCAAGCCGACGGCAGTGTTGCTCATGAAGCGTCGCGCTTTATGAATCAGCTCATGCTGACGACATTTGACGTCAAGACCGCAAAATTCGATACACAGACAAAAGCGCCGTTGTCATTAAGCCGCGAGTCGGAGATGTACCAAGCGTTGGTCGTCGGTCTACGTGATTATGTCAATCTTTCGGGTTTTACCGGTATTATCGTTGGCTTGTCAGGCGGTATTGATTCTGCGTTAACCTTATGTATCGCTGTCGATGCGCTGGGTGCTGATAAAGTCTATGCGGTGATGATGCCGTACGAATATACTTCTCAAATCAGTTTAGAGGACGCGCAAGCGCAAGCGCGCCGCTTAAATGTTTCTTATACGGTTTGCCCGATTTTTGACGCCGTTGAAGGTATCCGCCATACCTTGGCGCCGTTATTTAACAAATCGCCTGCTGATACCACCGAAGAAAATATCCAAGCGCGCGCTCGCGGCGTGGTACTAATGGCCTTGTCTAATAAATTTGGGCATTTAGTCATCACTACGGGTAATAAATCAGAGCTAGCAGTTGGTTATTCAACGTTATACGGTGATATGGCAGGTGGTTTTGACGTACTAAAAGACGTTTATAAAACGCAAGTTTATAAGCTTGCCAGCTACCGCAACCGTTTAGAAGACACGCCAGTTATTCCTGAGCGCGTCATCATACGTCCGCCATCGGCTGAGCTACGTCCTGATCAAGAAGACCAAGACAGCTTGCCAGACTATGACGTGCTAGATGGTATTTTGATGTCATATATCGACGAAGATATGGGCTATCAAGATATTGTCGATAAAGGATTTGATGCCGATTTGGTCGCTAAGGTGATTAAAATGGTTGATAATAGCGAATTCAAACGTGCTCAAGCGCCGATTGGAACTAAAATCAGCCATAAAGCCTTTGGCCGTGAGCGCCGTTTTCCTTTAGTCAATAAATGGTCGATAAAAGGCTAAGCGTCAACGACTAAAGTTGCTATTTCAACCTTTTAGAAGTCTCTGTAGTCTGAATATACTACCCTTTAGATAAAGGCTAAAAGGTTGAATAACTTTACGTTTCTATATAATTTGATATAATATAATCAGAATGTTTTATAATAAGCTGGGTACTTACCCAGCTTTTTTAGTTTTTATTGATAAAGTTTTCTTCATATAAAACTCTTTGAATAAATAATTAAACCCAGTTCTCTACTTTTCTATATTTCAACTACTTTCAATTTAACTACCCTACCTATCGTTATCCGAGTCCGTCATGAGTTTGCTAACCGCTAGTATCTTTCTTTTATTATTACTGGCTTTGAGTGCCTTTGTTTCTGGGGCAGAAATTGCTATCGCTGCTGGTCGCAAGATTAAGCTGCAAATCATGGCAAAAGAAGGCGAAGTCCGCGCCCTTGATGTGCTGCATATGCAAGAGAATCCTGGTGGATTTATTACGGTAGTGCAAGTCGTGCTTAATGCCGTCGCCATTTCAGCAGGTGCGGTTGGTGAGTCGGCGATTAGCCCGTATTTACAGCTGTTGGTTAAGAATGAAGCGGTGTCATCGGTTATCTCTTTCGTCGTGATTACCAGCTTGTTTTCCCTACTTGCCGATTTGATGCCCAGACGTTTGGCGATGTCTAATGCAGAAGTTTTTGCGGTGCGGCTGGTACGCCCTATGATGGCGCTGACATTTATTTTTAAGCCCGTTATTTGGATCTTTGATGGCGCAGCAAACCTCATTTTTGAGTTTTTTGGTATCTCAACCACGCGCCAAGATGACATGACACCAGAAGACATCTATGCAGTGATGGATGCGGGCGCCGAAGCTGGGGTAATTAAAAAACAAGAACACCATCTGATCGAAAATATTTTTGAGATGCAAGAGCGTACCGTCACCTCAGTCATGAATCCGCGTGAGCATATCGTTTATTTTGATAGCAAAACCAGCACCGAAGAAGTGGTTGAGGTGATGATTGCCCAGCCACATAATAAGTTTTTGGTCTGCGAAGAAGACGATTTAGAGCAAATTATCGGCTATGTAGAGTCGCGCAGCTTTCTAGCTTTGGTACTCAATCAACAAGAAGTCAGCCTAACCGATAAAGCCCTATTAAAACCAGCGTTATTTGTACCTGATACCTTGTCTTTGTTTGAAGTCTTGGAGATGTTTAAATCGACCGGCGCCGACTTTGCCGTGATCGTCAATGAATATGGCTTGGTGGTTGGTGTCATTACCCTGCGTGATGTAATGAGTATTGTCATGGGAGAGCTGGTCACAGTTGAGGAGCAGCCTATCGTACAGCGCACCGATAACTCTTGGCTTATCGATGGCATGACGCCCATTGAAGATGTGGTTCGCGCGCTCGATATCGTTAATTTACCGCGCAGTCAAAATTATGAAACCATTAGCGGCTTTATGATGTATATGCTGCGCAAAATTCCTAAGAAAACCGATACCATCGAATACGCCAACTATCGCTTTGAGATTATCGCGACTGACAATCTGAAAATCACCCAGCTACTCGTCACTAAACTGGAAGAAAAAGTTTTGTAAAAGTGGCATTTCGAAGTGCACTTTACGATAAATAACCGTATAAATTTAGAGAGTTTGACCCTCAATTAATGGGTTTAATAAGAATACAGAAATCAGGTACGCGCCCCAAATATCGCCGTGCCGACACGTACCATCGTAGAACCATTGGCAATCGCGGCGCTCATATCATCACTCATGCCCATACTCAGCGTATCCCACTGCTTTAATTCCGGATATTCTCGCTCGATACTATCAAATAACTGCTTAGTACGAGCAAAGGCATCGGTATTGGCTTTTGCGGGAATAATCATCAGCCCGCGCAATTGCAAGCGCTCGTAATCTTTAATCGCGCTTATCAAGTCTGGCAGCTCAGCTGGCAGACATCCTGACTTACTGTCCTCGTTATCAATATTGACTTGTATCAACACATTAAGCGCTGGCAGCTCGGCTGGGCGCTGCTCATGTAAACGTTTGGCGATAATCTCACGCTCAAGCGTTTGCACCCAATCAAAATTCTCAGCAATATCACGGGTTTTATTACGCTGGATGCTGCCAATATAGTGCCAAACGATGTGTTCGCATTGTGGCTGTTGTCGTAAAGCTTGTATTTTCTCAATAGCCTCTTGCAAGTAGTTCTCACCAAAATTATACTGCCCTTGCCGCGCTAACGTCGCAATCATCTTAGCAGGTTTGGTTTTAGACACTGCTAATAAAGTAATGTCTTCTTTCTGCCTTTGCCCTTGTACAGACGCTTGCGCCATCTGCTCGCTTACTTGCTGCCAATTTTCAATCAATTTTGCCGCATCAAAATCATCTCCATTATTTTTTTTACTAGCTAAACTCGTAGCGTTAGTTTGTGGTGTAGAGGTAGTGTTCATAAAAAACTCACAGAAATATTAGGTGATTATTTTATTAATTATAAATAGAAGGAGCTATGAAATTAAGCAGTTAAAATTTTGATAAAAAACAGACATAAACTTATATTAACAAAACAAAGTATATTTGAATTATTTTTACATTTTATTCATATAGTAGATGGTTAAATAGCAGCAGGCTTGTTATCATATTGTTACATAGTCTAACTCATGCTACTGAAAAATATATTAATAGTAACAGCAAAGACTACAACTCTTTTAAATAAGCTAAGTTAAATAGTGGCATAGAATCGTAAAGTATCATAATTTTTAAGCGTTTCTTTGTCCATTCTTGTTTGGCTCATTTTTGTCTATCAATAGGGATATTTCACTATGGCTGAAAAGCATCATTTAAACATCGAAGACTTATTGCGCTTTACCGTTAAGCACAAAGCGTCGGATTTACATATTTCAGCCGGTATGCCAGCGATGATTCGTGTCGATGGTGAGATGACCCGTATTAACATGCCTGAAATGACGCATCAAGTGGTGCATCAGCTTATTTATGACATCATGAATGATAAGCAACGCGCTGACTTTGAAGAGTTTTTTGAGACCGACTTCTCTTTTGAGATTCCAAATCTAGCACGTTTTCGTGTCAACGCCTTTAATCAAAACCGCGGCGCTGGCGCTGTTTTTCGGACCATTCCTTCTAAAGTTCTTACTATGGAAGACTTAGGCATGGGTGAAGTTTTTAAACGAGTATCCGACTTTAAACGCGGTGTAGTACTGGTCACAGGTCCAACGGGTTCAGGGAAATCTACCACGCTTGCTGCCATGATCGATTATATCAATGAAACCCGTAAAGAGCATATTTTAACCATCGAAGACCCGATTGAATTTGTTCATGAGTCTAAAAAGAGCTTGATTAACCAACGCGAAGTCCACCGCGATACCTTAGGTTTCGAGCCAGCATTGCGCTCGGCCCTACGTGAGGATCCAGACGTTATCCTGGTTGGTGAGTTACGTGACCTTGAGACTATTCGCTTGGCATTGACCGCCGCTGAAACAGGGCATTTGGTCTTTGGCACCTTGCACACCAGCTCTGCTGCTAAAACCATTGACCGCGTGATTGACGTCTTCCCTGCAGCCGAAAAAGATATGATACGGGCGATGCTCTCAGAGTCGCTACAAGCGGTCATCTCACAAACGCTACTACGTCGGCAAACCGGCGGACGTATTGCTGCTCATGAAATCATGCTGGGCACGCCTGCGATTCGTAACTTGATACGTGAGAATAAAATCGCGCAGATGTATTCTGCTATTCAAACAGGTGCTGGTGAAGGCATGATTACTCTTGATCAAACGCTTAAAAACTTGGTTTCAAAAGGCACAATCAGTAAAGATGTCGCTCGCCCTTATGCTAAGCAGCCTGAAGCCTTTATTTAGTATGGGTTTACATAGTATTAAAATCTTTAACATAAATTTTTGTTAAAGTTATAGATAAATGATCAAAAACTTTTATTCAGCTTTAGTTATTTCAACGATTGTTATTGCCCGCTTTAAAAGTTTATTGCAGCAGTTTTAAACTATATATTCCAAATGTAGGTACGTTATGGACATTGATAAGCTTTTACAATTAATGATTAATAAAAACGGCTCTGACCTTTTTATTACTGCTGATGTCGCGCCGTCCATGAAAATCAATGGCAAAATTTTGCCCGTTGGTAAAACGCCGTTAACCGCTGAGCAAACCATGAGATTGGTCAAAGGGGTGATGACCCCAAGCCAGCAAAAAGAATTTGACGAAACCAACGAGTGTCAATTTGCGATTTCAGATCAGGCACAGCAAGCGCGCTTTCGGGTAAGTGCCTTTATTCAGCGCGACATGGCAGGGATGATTTTACGGAAAATCGAAAACAAAATCCCCACCGTTGAAGAGCTGCGCCTGCCGCCAGCGCTAAAAGAGCTGGCCATGAAAAAGCGCGGTATTATCTTACTCGTTGGCGCGACAGGTACGGGTAAATCAACTACCCTTGCGGCGATGATTGGACATCGTAATCAGAATTCACACGGTCATATTATTACCATCGAAGATCCGATTGAGTTTGTACATAAGCACCGCGGTTGTATCATTACCCAGCGCGAAGTCGGTATCGACACCCATTCTTTTGAGGCAGGTCTTAAAAATACCTTGCGCCAAGCGCCTGATGTGATTTTGATTGGTGAGATTCGTAACCGCGAGGTTATGAGCTACGCGATTCAATACGCTGAAACGGGGCATTTGGTCTTTGCAACTTTACACGCCAATAACGCCAACCAAGCGATTGACCGTATCATTCACTTTTTTGAAACCAGTCGCCATAATCAGTTGTTTATGGATTTGTCCTTGAACTTGCAAGCTATTATTGCTCAGCAATTGATTCCAACGCCTGATGGTAAAGGACGCCGCGCCGCTATTGAGATTTTATTAAACTCACAGCTGATCAGCGACTACATCCGTAAAGGCGAGGTGCACGAAATCAAAGATGTCATGACGCGCTCACGTGATAGCGGCATGCAAACCTTTGACCAAGCGCTCTTTGATTTATATGAAAATGGTGAAATCACTTATAAAGGAGCCATTCTGCACGCTGACTCCCCTAACGATTTACGCTTAAAGATTAAGTTAAGTGGTAAAAATGGCAACGTCAACCTAGATGAAGGTGCCGATAGTTTATCGTTAGACATCACTTAATATGGCACTACTTACCTAGAATTTTCCCATAAGAAAGCCCTTATCAAATGTGAGGGCTTTTTTTGGCGTTTAAGTTAATACTTGGACAGTAATAGACTATAAATTATCAATATCAGATAATCGTTTTCTCAAACGCTTACTTGGCGTTGTCTCTACAAGCTTGATTATCACAAATACCGTACAGCACCAAGGAATGTCCAGATAGCTTAAAGCCATGTTCTGCCGCTACTTTGGTCTGTTCCTCTTCAATGGTTTTGTTATGGAACTCGACGATTTTGCCGCAGACATCACAAACCAAATGGTCATGATGCTCTTCTTGAGTAATCTCAAACACTGATAAATTGTTTTCAAAGTTGTGGCGCTCAACGATACCGGCTTGCTCAAACTGGGTTAATACGCGGTAAACGGTTGCTAGCCCCACATCTTCGCCTTGATCAATCAGTGCTTTATATACCTCTTCAGCACTCATATGATGCAGCTCTGCACTTTCAAGCAGCTCTAAAATTTTGATACGTGGTAACGTTACCTTTAAACCCGCTTTACGTAAATCTTGATTGGTAAAAGAAGCCATAATATCCCTTCTGACTATGAAAGTCTTAGCAAATGAATTCAAAAAACAGGAGTTAAATAAACATCAATAGTTAATAATAAGTGCTGATAAAATATAAAAACCATAAAAAATGAGCGATTATGCAGAGCATTTTTTTGTGAAAAATCGCTGCCAAGTGTTTGAATTTAAAATATAAATAATAAAGGCGGTAAAATAGCACTTGGTAAATAATGTCGTAAGTGGTAGGCAATTGCAAGTAAATGACGTATCATTTGTGCAAGATTGCCTGCAAGACCCCCATTATCGGTTTTTAGCAGCGCCTAACCCATTTTTTATGAGTCATTTTACCATGATAAAGACCTTTAATTTTCGTTCGTTAAGCTCTGCAAACGCCTTACGTAAGATTGCCATGACGACTATGCTCAGTGCCACTGTGGCTATGTCTGGCTGCTCATTACTGAGTGTCTATAAAATTGACTTGCCCCAAGGCACTGCCATTACCCAAGCGCAAGCGCAAAAAGTGCAAGTGGGTATGAATCAAAATCAGGTGCTTTATATTCTTGGTAGCCCAGCAATCAGAGACACGCTCGCGCCAAAACGCTGGGACTACATTTACGACTATAAAGCCGGAACAGAAGGTCGCCGTAAAGGTATCGCCGATGTCAAAAATGCCAGCCAGCATTTGATTGTTTATTTCGACGATAACGGTATAGTGACCCGCATTGAAGGTATCGACAGCCTGCCTGCATCATAAGTCTGATAGAAATTTCTAAAAACTAACCGCGAGATTTATTTTTGCGCTGAGACATGGGATCAGCGCTTAAGCTGCGATATACCTCTACCCGATCAGACGGCTGCAATATATAATTGAGTGGCTGCTTTTGCGCGTATACCCCAACATGCCAGCGCTTAGCCGTTGGCGTCGTCGTATTGGCAACCTGCTCGCACCAGCTTGCTAGCTCTTTAAACTTTTTTAGCCAACCTGCCTGAGCCAAGCCCTCATACAAAGTTGTGCCCTGACTGACTTCGATAGTTTGGTAATGCTGACGCGTCGCCTCTTCTGCATACGCCAGATATACTATTATCAAATCACTCTGCCCAGCCTGAGTTAGGTTAACGTTAACCTCATCTTTATCAGCTGTACTATGGTTAGCAGCGGTCATCAGCTTAACCACTGCATCACCCAACCGATTAACGCTAACAGTAACGCCAGCGGCACAATAAGGCGTATCGCCACCCGCCATAAGTTATAAAAAGCTTCATTGCCAAAGTTTAAAGACTTACGCAAGTGGCTGATTTTCATCTGCCAACCAGCAAAAACAGACAATAACAGCACGGCGATACTACTGATAATCACCAAAATACCGACTAGCCAATTGGTCGGTATGGCGACGACTAACAGCAGCGCTAGCACAAACGTTAATACCACACTGACTAGCAAACCAAATTTATGCGCCAATTGCTGCGTACTATAATGGAGCAAATAGCTGACCACAAACAGCACACCGACCCAATACAATAGCTGTCCGATTGGTGGCAGTGCCATGCCGCTAATAAATAAAGCGACCACACCAACCACTAGCTGTAATATCCAAATCGGTAATACCAGCTTGGTTGCGCGATATACTTGCGCAGCACTATTACGAGTGGTTTTTTGCGCATTGTGATTATCAGCCCCTACCGCCGTGACCGTTTGCTTGCTCACTAGGTGTTGACCAAACCAGTATAAACCTGTACCCGCACCGACGCTCACTAATGCCAACGCCACGGCGCGCGCCCATTCACTTAAGCTGACATCAGTCATGGCAAAAGCGATATTTGGCAGACCGTTGGCAACACCCAATAATAAACCGATCAACATTAAACCTAAGCCAATTGGTAACGGCGCCACGCCGAGTAAGCTTAATAAGACGGCAATGACCATTAATCCTGCCGCAATAGCAAAGCTTGGTACATTAGGTACGCTGTTGAGCTCCGTCAAAGCGGCTAAAATGCCGGTGCTTGCTCCCGATATGACAAGCGCAGCAATGAGGACAGAAACCAGTGCCGCGAGCCAGCCAAAACTGCGCCAAAAGGTGCTGACATCGGCTTCGCGTGTGAGCTTTTGCATACCTGCTAACGGTGCTTCAGCACTACGATAAGCCAACGCAATTTCCGCATACACAACGGGCAGAGAGACCAGTAGCATCGCCAATAGCCACAGCAACCAAAAGTCAATCTCACCTATGGATACGGGCGCAAACCAGCGAAATAATAATAGCGGTAGCAGCGCGGCGATAAAGTAAGAAGCATAGCGAATCATCATAATCTAAATCCAAGCGATTCAAAGTGAATAATAGTTAAGGCTATAAAGTACTGATAGACATCTATATTTTCTATGATAGCGTCATATGAAAGCCGCTTAATTCTTATAAGGGTTATCTAAGCTTATGCAAATTATATAAGGACTAATAGTTATAAAAAAACCCCGAAATCGGGGTTTGAGAGCTAAATTATAGCGGCGGCAGCAAATTGCTTCACTTATTATATAATCTCACTAAGCGCGTCAAAGTGCGAGCCGCTACATAGGGAGCAGATTAGTGAATCGCGCTCACATAATCTGACAAGATACGAATATCGCGATCAGATAGTTTGGCCGCAACCATCTGCATCATACCCATCTCGCCTTCTTTTTCCGCATCGTTAACACGTTTTTGCTCGTCGCTATCGATATCATCAACACGACCAGCAGCACGGAAAAGCTTTAGCTGGGTAGCAATATATTCAGCATGCTGTCCACCTAAACGCGGAAATGCAGCCCAAACGTTACCCGCCGCATCTGGACCATGACAGCCTGCACAACCGATAACGCCACGTGATTTATCACCACCTAAAAACAGCTTAGTTGCTTCTTGCGTAGTGGCAGGATTACCAAATGCGACGCCCCAAGGTTTTTGGCTGGCATAATAACCTGCAACGTTGGCTAAATCTTGCTGAGACAAATTGGCAACTTGCGACTGCATGATACCGTTTTTACGGTAGCCTGATTTAAAATCGACCAACTGCTTATATAAGTACTTTACGTTTTGACCGCCAAGATTCGGCTGGGCTGGCACAGGACTGACACCATCAACACCATGACAAGCCGCACAAACGGTTTCTGCAATTTGCTTACCTGCATTGACGTCATGTTCAGGAACAATAATAGCAGCTTGTACGCTGAAACTTGCAACACATAAGCTGGCGGCAGCGATTAACTTTTTCATTGATACAAATCCTACTAACTCGACGTAAGCATTATTTAGAGTGATTGCATTATCAAAAGACACAACCATTACAAAGCCAGCATCTAATCAGCTACGCTATGTATTACGCGGTCTTTATCACAAGCAGCCCGAAAGTACTTACTAATATCAGGGTTTATTTTGGATTATTATAGCAAGACTTTTTACTATTTGCCTACTTAATCGTAGCATTGGTTATTTTTTCTGGCGGTTCGACATTTATTCACTTAATAAAAAAACAAAAAGCGCAATAGGTTTACTCACCCTGCGCCTCGTACCATTTATCATTACATTTATCTAGCCATACAAAACTACTTACTGCTTGGCTATTTATTGTTCATTTACTACTTGCTCATATACTCGATAAGCTTGCGATAATCGTCATCGCTACAATCTTGGCATAGGCCGCCCGCTGGCATTTGAATCATGCCATTTTTGACAGACTTAACCAGCGCTGGCATACCTTTTTGTTTGATAAGCTGTTGCCATTTGGCACTATCGCCTTTTTTAATCGCATTGAGTGCACCACTATCGTGACAGGCGGCACATGAGTTATTATAGGATGTTGCAATATCGGCGGCGCCTGCACTACTGATCGTCGCCGTACCAATGATTAAAGCAGCACTACTGGCAGCTAAGAAACGATAGCTTTTAGCAAAAATGTCGGTGATTGAGAACATAAGACACCTCATATCTTTTTCATTCGCTTAAACCATAATTTTATTAAGCGTTTATCGTGCAATGGTCATTCACTTTATCTGACTAAAGATTGTAACAATATATGTCATATTAATATATATAAATATGGTTTAGCTTTGTTAACGATGTTTATTGGAATAAAAATCAGGGTTCAGACGCGTTTTTATTTACGGTTATGTTGTGATTATTATGAGGGTAATTACCTTTATTTCAATAACTAAGCGCTATAATAGTATAGAATAGGCGTTATCCTAAAATGCTCATATTATTAACGGCCTACTTTTGCCGCTCACCTATTTTTGGCTTTGCTTACTGCCCTATTTTATTCACAAACTTTTCACTACTGTATCTAATTTTTTAAGGTTAATGAGTCATTTATGAGTACCCCGTTTAAAGATGTCGCCGCCGAACATGCGGATTTTAATACCAAAGCCCGTCAGCGCATTCAGCAAACTGAATTTATGACGTCCGCGCCGACTTTTCGTCTTTGTCCGCCCGATGTTGGGCTCGAAGTAGCGTTTGCTGGTCGCTCGAACGCGGGAAAATCGTCCGCTATCAACGCCCTAACCAATCAGCGTCAACTGGCACGTTCGTCTAAAACGCCTGGGCGTACGCAGATGATTAACTTTTTTAGTATCGGCGATACCGATACGCGTTTGGTTGATTTGCCGGGTTATGGTTACGCGGCGGTGCCCCTTGAGATGAAAAAAGAATGGCAAGTTGAGCTTGAAGAATATCTGGTCTCACGCTCAAGTTTGGCAGGTTTGGTACTGATGACCGATATCCGTCATCCGCTTAAATTCTTTGATGAGCAAATGCTGCATTGGGCAAAGGATGGCGAGCTACCCGTGCATATTTTGCTCACCAAAGCCGATAAGCTTAAATATGGCGCGTCTAAAACTGCGCTGCTTAATACCCGTAAAAGACTCAAGCAGTTAGGTTTAGACTGCACGATACAGTTGTTTTCCGCATTAAGAAAAGAAGGTCTTGATGAGCTGGCAGGCGTCATGGGTAATTGGTACCAATATCAGACCAATGAGGATAAAAATGCTGAAGCGCCTGTTATTGAAAATCAAGAAAATAGAATAGAAACTAGCGACCAAGGCGTTGATAAGTAAAAAGATGCTGAATAGACTACCCAGTTTATTCAGTAGAAATTTCAAAAGGGTTTATCGTTGATAACGATAAACCCTTTTTTTATGGGTATTTTTTTGAAAAATCTATTTGTTAAGATTAAATGACGTTTTATTTACATACATAATTTACACGCACGATTTATGCACATAATAATGCCACTAATTCTTGCGGCGTGTCCACTTGATAAGTTGGCTGCTCGGCAGCAAGCTCGCTACTTGACGCTGTGCCATAACTAACGGCAATACTGGTCATACCCAAACGATTGGCCATTTGAATATCGTAAATACTGTCACCGATAAATACTGCCTGCGAGATTGGCTGGTTGGTGTAATCTAAAATATCGCGCAGCATTTGCGGATCAGGTTTGGAGCCGGATTCATCAGCACAGCGGGTGATTGCAAAATAATGATGACTGTCAGAGCCATCTAACACTCGATCCAACCCTCTTCTTTTCTTACCAGTGGCGACCGCAAGCTGCTTATCTTGCTGCTTTAACGTCAGGAGCATATTTTCAATAGGCGCAAAAAACGGCGTACGATGGCTGTTCGGAATATAGTATTCTGCATAGCTTTGCTGAATGGCGAGCTTTTGCGTATCGCTTGCTTGCGGATATAAAATCTCAATGCCGTACATTAAGCTCAGCCCGATAATGTCTTTGACGGCCTGATCGGTAGTCCTAAAGCCATGCGCCTCGCCCGCTATATGCATAGACTCAACGATTAGGCCAATCGAATCCATCAAGGTGCCATCCCAATCAAAAATGATCAGCTTTTTACCCGCTAAATGATGCTCGGCTGCTAACTCAGAAATATTGGTTGGCGCTGTTTTACTAGCGATAGATGCTGTCATGGTCTAACCCTTTAAAAATAACAAATGGCAAATATGAAAACGTCACAGGTACTTATTTGGCGAATGTATGCGCAAATAAGCAACTGTGACGATTGTGTTAAATAGTCATTTAAAAACTGCATTGACTATCAGTCTTTAAACAGCCTTTAAAAAGAAATTTTTAAAACTTATTCAGGCAGCTGAATATCTGCTGGTAACCAATCCATCATCTCATCTGGTAATGGCGCGGTAATGGCTTCATAGCCAGGAATATCTAAACGCCACGCATGTAAACACAAACGATGCACGCCCGATTTGTCATGCACATTGTATTTATCGTCACCTAATATAGCATGGCCGATATGCGCCAAATGTACGCGAATTTGATGGGTGCGACCGGTCAAAGGTTTTGCTTCAAGCAGGCTCACTGGCTGTTCATTTAAGGTAAAGCGACCATGCACAATGATATCTGTCTGGCTTTCTTTCGCCTGTGGGTCTTGCGCATCTACTTTTACGCGGCGCTCACCGCTAGCCAGCGTATAGCGCAGTAATGGCGCGTCGATACGCCGCTCATTGAGCGCAGGTTGACCTTTTGCTAGGCAAAGATAATGCTTTTGAATGGTTCTATCGACAAGATGCTGCTGGAGCACTTTCAACGCTGAGCGCTTTTTAGAAATCATCAGTAGACCTGAAGTATCTTTATCGATACGATGAATCAGCTCGAGATACTTTTTACCTGTTACTTCGCGCATGGCCTCGATAACACCAAAATCTAAACCACTGCCGCCATGCACAGCAATACCAGCAGGTTTATTGAGCACAATCAAACCTTCGTCTTCGTAGACCACACGCGCCAATAAGCTATTGGCAAATTCAGCGCTGATAATCGGTTTGTCACGGGTCGCGAGCTGTACAGGCGCAATACGCACCACGTCTTCACGCTGCAATCTGTCATGCGCTTTACAGCGTTTATTATTAACGCGCACTTCATCTGAGCGAATCATCTTGTAGATGTGGGATTTCGGCAAACCCTTTAGGCGATTGAGCAAAAAGTTATCCAAACGCTGGTCGTGCTGATGGCGCGTGACTTCAAGGTAATTGACCTTTTCAAAGTTACTGATTTCGTCATCGGCACTTTGAGGGCGCGTTTTGCTATTAAAGATAGCGGGCGCTTCGTGGATAGGCTGTTCGGTTGGCATTTTTGAGTTTGTCATTTTTAGTTAGGTATTTACACAAAGATTTGCTATAGTTTAGCATGTTGAGCGCCAATTAAGCAGAGGCTGCGACAATAATTCCTTGTTGTTACAGACAATATTGCGCCGTTGCTACTACTGGTTAGTCAGGCGATGGCCGTTATAAAGGTTGCCAAACTTGTGCGTTTCATCTGATTTTAAGGGTGTTATATCCCTTGATATACCCTATAATGCCCCATAAATTGTAAGAACAACGCTGATAATTATCTATATATAGGATGTATCAGTACCCAAAATTTTTAGTACAACGTTTTTTAGTAATATAGTTTTTTATCAAGACAAAACACGCTGATATTAAACGACATCGCTTTGATAAATTGGCTAACAACCATTTTATCGCGCGATAACAACATAACATTTACTCACTACCGCCTAACCACGACTTATTTTGATAATTATTTATCACGCATAACTAATTATCAGCCAGTCCTTTAGCGCACAGTTGAGCAAGTTTGGGTCGCTTAAAGCCAGAATCGAGCATCATTGATTGATTATCGATAGCTGCCTGAGTATTGGTGGTCAAACAGAGCACGCGAAGTAGGATAGACAAGAGACACCGCGCCGATAAGCCGGTCATTTATTCTGTTTGCCAAGTACGCCCCGCTGATGATTAGAGCAGCGCCACCTAGCTTTGAGTTACCCCAGATATTTTTGACGTGATAGCCAAAAGAACGATAAATAAAGAATGACCAATTGCTTTACCTAAAAGGATAACCGCTGCACGGTACTGTTTTATACACTAGCACTTACCGATAAAACAGTTCTTTATTAACAGCGCTATGATTGCTAGACCTTGATTGATTAATTGTGACAACACGATGCTTTTTTGGTAATTGTGACCTCTTATATCTCAGTCCTTATCCATCACTGCCCTTACAAGGTATGCGGATTAAACTTGGATAAATGACTGTCAAAAAGACCACAAACCCGCGCGTGCCTTAATCGTTAGACCAAGCCTACTCATAATATGATATAGATAGTAGCTTTACACCCTACATTTTCTATACGAACGTTACCGACATTAGCAGGATAAATGGCTAATACATTTTAGGTTAACAGCAGTGACGAAAAGCTCATGTGCTTGCCGATATTTCTGCTTTACGTTCTACCGCTCATTAACATCTACTCAGGTTGATTTACCCTTAACCGCACTTGCTCCCTTGCCCGAAAGCCTGCCCCGTCGTTGTTATGCGTACTCATAGGATTCAAACATGAAACGCATTTTAATCAACGCTACTCAAAACGAAGAAATTCGCGTTGCCCTTTGTAAAGGTAATCATCTTTACGATTTCGATTTAGAAAACCGTACCCGCGAGCAAAAAAAATCCAACATTTATAAAGGTCACGTCACCCGTGTCGAGCCATCGCTTGAAGCGGTATTTGTCGAATATGGCTCACAGCGCCAAGGCTTTTTGCCGATTCGTGAAATCTCTGCTGAATATCTAAGCGGCAATCCACGCGATGAAAACATCAAAAAACTAATCAAAGAGGGTGACGAGCTGATCGTCCAAGTCGAAAAAGAAGAGCGCGGCAATAAAGGTGCGGCTTTATCAACGTATGTATCTTTGGCAGGGCGTTATTTGGTATTGATGCCAAACAACCCTCGTGGCGGCGGTATTTCGCGTCAAATCTCGGGCAAATTGCGCGAAGATATGAAGCGCATGCTTGGTAATCTTGATTTGCCAAAAGGCATGAGCGTCATCATTCGTACTGCTGGTATTGGCAAGACCCAAGAAGATTTGCAACACGATTTAAATCACTTGCTTAATATCTGGCAAGCCATCCAAGAACAAAATCAAAAATATCCGTCACCGCGTTTGGTGCACCAAGAAGCAGGCGTCGTCACCCGTGCCGTGCGTGATTATCTACGCGATGATATTAGCGAGATTTGGATTGATAACGAAAACGCTTATATCGAAGCGGCCGGTTTTATCGATGCCGTGATGCCAAAACAAGCAGAAAAATTGCGTAAATATACCGATTATGAGCCGATGTTTTCGCGCTTTAATATCGAAAAGCAGATTGAAACAGCTTATCAGCGTGAAGTTCGCTTGCCATCAGGTGGCTCAATCGTTATTGACCAAACGGAAGCCTTAGTATCTATCGATATCAACTCAGCAAAATCAACCAAAGGCTCAGATGTTGCTGAAACTGCCTATCATACCAACCTAGAAGCTGCCGATGAGATTGCACGCCAGTTACGTCTGCGTGATATGGGCGGTTTGATTGTCATTGATTTCATCGATATGAATGACAATAAGCATCAAAAAGAAGTGGAAAAACGTCTGGTTGACGCGACCAAATACGACCGCGCGCGTGTACAGTTTGGTGATATTTCTAAATTTGGTTTGATGGAAATGAGCCGTCAGCGCCTGCGCCCATCGCTAGAAGAGTCGACCGGCTATATTTGCCCGCGTTGCCATGGCAATGGCATGATTCGTGATTTGCGCTCGCTATCATTGTCGATTATGCGTCAGATTGAACAAATTGCCCTAAAAGAACGTCAAGGCGAAGTGCAGGCTGAAGTACCAACTGATATTGCTGCGTTCTTATTAAACGAAAAGCGCGATAGCTTGGTTTATTTGGAGCAAGACAGCGGTACGCGTATCACGATTTTGCCGCACGCGCATTTAGAATCGCCAAACTTTAAGCTGCATTTTAATCGTGATGGCTTTGCGCCATCGAGCTATGAGCGTATCACTGATACCCAGCAGCAAGAGCACAGCGACCTAGGTTATAACGTCGATTGGCAGACCGCTGATTCAGTGCGCCCTGAGCAGCAGCCGACGCGTCAGCCTCGTCAAGTAGCTGATAATAGCAGCAATAAAAACAGTCAAACGACTCCTCGTGCCAACAGTCAGCAGAAAAACACGACCAGTCATAGCAATGACCATCGTAGCAATGCTAATGCTAATGCTAATGGCAGCAATGCTGCACCAGCACGTGCGCCGCAACCACAAACTCAATCACAAACTCAGTTACAAAACGCGCCAACTGTTGCGACTACCGCGGCGCCAGTAGCTTCACAAAACAATAACGCGACTGCTGCCCAACCGCAAGCAGTCGCTTGGTTATCGAATTTATTTGCCCAAGCGCCGCAAGCATCGACGACGCCTAAGGTCAGTAGTCGTGATGCTGCCGAAGCCATTGAAGCACTGGTAAATACGGGCGCTCAAAGTCTTGGTTCGTTTGGACAAATAGATAGCAGCGCTTTAGATGCTAACGCTCAAGCCACAGTAGCACCGCAAACGGCAAGCAATCAGCAGAACACTGAGCAACAGCTGAATACTAATCGTCAGCAAGCTGCTAATAGCAATACCGATGATAACAACGACGCTGAAGACAGAAGAAGACGTAAACCGCGTAAATCAAGACCTTCTAAAACGCGTCAAAGAAAAGAGCAGTCAGATGAGTCCAATGGTAATGCTGCTAGCAACAACGTAGACGACAGCCGCTCAACCGGCACTGACGACAAGCAGGCTGATAGTCAAGATAAACGTCAGCATGATAATCGCCGCTCTAATGACCGTAATCGTAACAACCGCCAAGACAGCGGTCGTAATGGACATGACAATAGCAATACCGAGCACAATGACGCTGCTAGGAAAGACGCTAATACAATAGATGAGCAAACGCGTGCCAAGCGTAAATCAAACAGTCAGCGCTCCTCACGCGGCAAAATTGAGCGCGGTGAGACGTTAAGTGCGAATAACGAGCATAGCAATAAAGAAACTAGTAACGGTAATGGCAAAAGCCAATCAAGCGCGCGCCGCAACCAAGACCCTAATGAAGTGGTATTACAGGTCAATGAAGCGTCTGCAGAGCTCAAGTCGCCAGAAGTTGTGCACTTGTCTTTAGATGATAGTAAATCTGTAGCAGCCACTCGCCAAGCGCCTGAAAAGCAAAGCGCTGAGAAAGCTATCAATGAAGCTGATAAGCAGAAAGCAAGTCAGGAAGACAGCACTGCGAAAAATGCAGATAAGCAGGAAGCCGTTGAGCAAATTACTGATAGTCAAGCTGCTAACAACCGCCGTGACTCGGTTGATAGCAGTCAAAAAACCAGTACGCAAACTGTGACTGCCGACGCTGCTAAAAGTGACAATCCTGCAAGTGGCGATGCAGTGATACCTGCAGCAAAAACGGATGAAACCAAGCTAAGCTCTACTGATGATAAAGTGCAAAAGTCTGACGCTAACTCTGTAGACGAGCGTAATGTCGAGGCTACACAACCAGCAGCAGAAAAATCATCAATGTCTAAAAGTCGTGATGCTGTCGAAACTAGCGGCAAAGATGACGATGTAGCACCTACTGAGAAAGCGCAGAAAACTGGTTCTAATGTTGATTTTAATACGGATGATACTGACAGTAGCAATCAAGCAGCGTTTGAACTTGACCATCAAGCTTTATTTGCCAAGCGTTATGTAACGGCTGAAAAGTTCGGTCAAGCCAGCAATGATCCACGCGTGGTTCGTCGTCAGCATGCTCAAGCCTCGACAACCACAACATCGGATAACCAATCGTCTGTGGTAAATGAGCAACGCGCTGTGAACGCTCCAGCTATCCGCGGCACGGTTGGCGAGTTTATCCGCGCAACCTTGCCAGAGGCGCCAGCGCGTTTAGCCGCTGAAGGCGTGATTAATTGCTTTAATGCGGCTATCGCTTTGCACCTAGAGCAAGCTAACGCTGTTAACGAAAAAGTAGATAGTAACAACGAGTCTAAAGTCGAGACTGGCGAAGCTGCCAAGCAAGATTTTGACTTTAGTAACTATGGCTACGAGCCTTTAGCAGCGGATTATCTCGCAAGCTTTGAGGCGATGACGCAAGCCGTCAGTCAGTTTGCTGCGGCGCAAGGTAAAACAGCCGTTGAGCCTCGCCCTATTAGCAAGCGGGCGAGCAACGACCCACGCGGTCAGCATCCTGACTATCAGGAGCCAGCTGCAACCACAGTCGCCGAAGCGCCTAAAAACGGCTCTCTAGCAGCCGACAGCGACGCTGACGTTGACGTTGACGCTCAGAATGTAGACGCCACTGCACTGGCCAATCAAAGTCAGACAGACGATGTCAGCGCCGATAGTGAAGAGTTGCTAAAAGTAGAGCAAGCGCTCGAAGCAGAAGACTCGGGGCAAACTGATGTTGATGCCGTAGAAGCGGACAAAGTTCAGACAGTAGATACTGAAGCTAAAGATGCTGATGGTGACTCTGATGTTGTGCAAAACGAAAACGAGCAAGCGTCTGAGTCAACTGAACAGCTATCTGAGCAAGCGACAAAAGAGGAAATTCAGGCGGCGAAGTCAAAAACGACCATCGCCAGTTATAAAAACATGATCGAAAATGTGGCTGAGCAATTACTACCACAAAAAGGCATGTTTAATTTAACCACGCCAAAAGTGCCAAAAGCGCGGACGCGTAAGCCGAAAGCGGAGCATAAAAAGCCGACGCAAGCGGAAAAATCAGAAACTGATGGCTCAGGCGCTGATGACTCCGATAGCGAAAGCTAATAGCCGTTATAAATGCTCTTTTATAAAATATCAAAGCCCCAAAGTTGTTAGCAACTTTGGGGCTTTTCTATGAATATAGCTTTATAACGATCTTTTAAAGTAGAAATATCCTAAAAACGCTAACGTATTGCTGATATCAATATTACTTTTCACACACTATATATCAATGCCAAGCTTTGATAAACAGAACTTTTGAGAAACAAAATTAATGGGCAGTAGGCTCATCTTGATGACGTATCTTATTGATAACCGTAAATAGCGCAACGATAGCCGCACCAATAATAAAGCCGATAACCCCATTTAATAAGGCAGTGGTAAAGCTCTCAAACACGCCAGTCAAATGCGCAATGTCCTCAACTTCATGGTGCAAAAAATTAATACCGTGTACCAAAATACCGCCACCAACTAAAAACATTGCTAGAGTACCAGCGATAGATAAAAACTTCATCAGTTTGGGTGCTGCCGCAAATAAAACCTTCCCGACTTTTTGAGTAAAATCGCCGTCTTTCTCCATCATATGCAGACCTAAGTCGTCGATTTTAACGATACCTGCGACCAAACCATAAATACCAACAGTAATACCGATGGCTAAAATAGAGAGCACCAAACTACGCTGCAACAACGTAGCAGTTGCCGTCGCACCTAGCGCAATGACAATAATTTCTGCCGATAAAATAAAATCAGTACGCACCGCCCCTTTGATTTTTTCTTTTTCAAAGGCGACCAAATCAACGTTTTGATCTGCGTTGGCTTGCCGACGGGCATTTTGCTCTTCATCATCTGGCAAGGCATGCGGCCAAAAGCGATGAATCACTTTTTCAGCGCCTTCATAAACCAAAAACAGGCCACCACACATCAGTAAAAAGGTGATTAAAGGCGGATAAATGGCGCTAATAAGGATAGCTGCTGGCACCAAAATAAGCTTATTAATAAACGAGCCTTTGGCGACCGCCCAAACGACTGGCAGTTCACGATTTGCTGTGACGCCGGTGACCTGCTCGGCATTCAACGCCAAATCATCACCCAATACCCCCGCGGTTTTTTTTGCGGCGACCTTCGTCATGACCGAAACGTCATCGAGTATCACACTGATATCATCAAGTAGGGTTAATAAACTGGCACCAGCCATAGGGTCTCCTTAGAAAGTTAGAAAGAAATTAGAAAGAAAATTTATTTTAATGGATAATTTAGGGTGTGTATAGAATTCAAATGAGTGGCAACCAGATAAAGACACAAGCAAGCACTACCGCTGCTGCATAGTTATCTTTGAGCTTATGATATCGCGTGGCAATGCCCCTAAAATGTTTCAACCTAGCAAAAGCGTTTTCTACCAA
>NZ_DJUD01000059.1:0-6172 GCF_002439405.1 Psychrobacter sp. UBA6291
TCAGAAAGTATGCTGGAGTAATAAAAGAAGGGTGACAGCCGAAGCAAGATGATATATTTGAGGTTATGAAGACACAAATACAGATCAATTGCCCCGACTGTCACAGTCCCAGTTTTTCGATACACGGCAAAAAAAGCTATGGCAAGCAGAACTATCAATGTAAGGACTGCAAACGCCAGTTTATTGGCGATCATGCCCTAACTTATAACGGCTGTCACTCTAGAATAGAAGATAAAATACGGCTAATGACAGTGAGAGGCTGTGGCGTCAGAGACATTGCTATTATAGCCTCTATTAGTATTGGTAAAGTCCTTAGCACCATAGGCTCATCGGTCTATAAGATTACACCTAAAAAGCGCTATTATGAACGCTTAGAGGTTGATGAGTTTTGGACTTACGTGTATCGCAAAAAGCGTAAAGTTTGGCTTATTTATGCTTATGACCGCGCTACCAATGAGATTGTCGCTTATGTCTGGGGCAAACGTGACCTGAAAACAGCTAAGAAGCTAAGAGCCCGTCTTAAACAACTGAAAGTCAGCTATGGCTCTATTAGCATGGATAACTGGGATAGCTTTATAACCGCATTCAAGCCTGACAAGAAACAAATCGGCAAGCAGCATACGGTAGGCATAGAAGGTAATAACTGTCGCCTTAGGCACCGATTGCGACGAGCCGTTCGAAAGACCTGCTGCTTCTCAAAGAAGTTTGATAACCACTTTAAGGTGTTTGATTTGGTATTCTTCTATGTCAATTATGGCTATGTCTGATGCCAGAATACTTTTTAGAACACCACCGATTTTTCTGGTAGCAGACACTAAGGAGCATTATGTCAATTAAAGTATTCGACACCATCATTATCGGCGGTGGTCAAGCCGGTTTAGCCGTTGGCTACTATCTGAGACGTGCGAAACTTGACTTCATCATTCTTGACAATCAAGACCAAAGTGGCGGCGCGTGGCAGCATACTTGGCCATCGTTACGCCTATTTTCTCCTGCTCTTATGAGCTCCTTGCCAGGTCGCTTGATGCCAAAAGCAAAAGATGGAGAGTATCCCCATAGAGACGAGGTCATCCATTACCTTGCTGACTACGAAGAACATTATAAGTTACCAATCTACCGACCTTATCAAGTCCAAAGCGTACAGCGTGATGATGAAAACAATTGCTTACGGGTGACTGATGGAAGTTTTACATGGTTGGCAAAAACCGTCGTGAGCGCAACGGGAACCTGGAGCAATCCTATAATTCCTTCTATCAAAGGTCAGCAAGCGTATCTTGGGGAGCAATGCCACTCCGCGCATTATGAAGGCCCAGACGCCTACAGAAATAAGCGCGTATTGGTAGTAGGTGGTGGTAATTCAGGTGCACAAATCTATGCGGAGCTGGCTGAAGTGGCTAACGCCAGCTGGGTAACACGTGAGCCCCCATTGTTTTTAGCCGATGATGTCGATGGACGTGTCCTGTTTGAAAGAGCAACAGCACGTATTACTGGCAGCAATAATGGTGATCCTGAGGGCGGTATCGGTGATATCGTCATGGTGCCTCCCGTCAAGGCGGCACGTGACAAAGGTATCTTACATTCAGTACCTATGTTCAGCCAATTTACTCAACAAGGCGTCATTTGGGCTGATGGTAGTGAAGAAACGATAGATGCCGTTATTTGGTGTACTGGGTTTGAACCAAATCTTGACCATCTAGCACCTTTAAATGTCTTAGAAGCTGATGGAAAAGTGCAAGTTAAAGATGGGCAAGCGGTCAAGGAGCCTCGGTTATGGTTATTTGGTTATGGTGACTGGGCAAGCCCAGGTTCTGCCACTCTGATTGGTGCTGGACGCAGTGCTAGAGAGAATGTTCCCACTCGAGACCTTCCTGAAATTTGTGTAAGTCTTGCTCAAAGTTAGTGACACAGAATCTGGGATGGCCTCTGTTTATTTGCTTCAAACCCAGTTACTTTACACTTAGCGGTTTAATTAAGCTACTTACTTGAGCTATTTGCTTCAGTTATTAGGCTTGGCTACTTACTCAACTTCAATATTCTAAAGGCGCCCTGAATAACTAAAGCAAATACGATGCTACCAATAATCAAATCAGGCGTACTAGAGTGTAACCAATTAACCAAAATCCCTGCAACAATTACCCCTAAATTGATAATCACATCGTTTGAAGTGAAAATCATACTGGCTTGCATATGGGCTTCTTCTTTGCTTTTCGATTTTTGTAGTAAATAGAGGCAAATCGAGTTTGCAATTAGCGCAAGAATCGATATGACTATCATGGTAGAAAAGTCAGGTAACTGCTCATTGCCAAAGAAACGTCTTAGTACTTCTAAAAAACCAAGAATCGCTAGCGTAATTTGAAAATATCCGGCAATTCTAGCAATCCGTTTTTTCTTAATGACCGTTCCACCGACCGCAAATAAGCTAATTCCGTACACGAAGCTATCTGCTAACATATCTAAGCTGTCGGCGACCAACCCCATCGAACGAGAAATCAGTCCCGTGCTCATTTCAATAATAAAGAAAGCAAAGTTAATGACCAGCACTATCCATAGTAGCTTTCTTTGCTCAGCATCTTTTTTGTGACTAGAGTCAGCATCAATTTTAAAATTATTGTTGGGATCAGAGGGGTCAATGGTTTCGGTCGAGAGTAGGGTGTCTCCTAATTTTAGGTCATGAATAGCAGTCTCTATCCCTTCTATATTGTCATGATGAAACACAGTTAATTGACGGTTAGGAATGTCGAACTCAAGATGTTCAATATTCGAGTGGCCCTCTAATTTCATTCGGATTAGGTTTTCCTCCGAAGGGCAGTCCATCTTCGATATTTTAAAAGTTGTTTTATTCATAGCTACATTTATATCCGGGTGGTGGTTCAAATGCCCAGCCTGTCTAAGTGACAATATAAAGAAAAATGGTTTCAAAAGCTATACCTTAGCGGAACCAGCTATCTCACCCTTCAAACATATTAACAGACTACTTAAAGCAGACTGTTAGCATGGAACCATCTATAACAGATTTTTGAATTATAAGACTGGCTGCTGTGCTTTTTTCCTATCATTAGCCTATACCCAAAACATAAAACCTTTAAATGATAATCTATCTATCATTAGACTTTTTTATATTATTAAATGATAGTAATATCTTGTTATTATCAATGAGCACTAATTATTAAGTCTAAATAATAGAGGTGGGTTATGACTGTTCGTATTTATGTGAGAGCCAGCACTAAGGATCAAGACGCTACCAGAGCATTGGCTGATTTGGTGGCTTTCAGTACAAGTTATGATGATAACCATGTTGAGTACGTCGAGCATTTCAGTGGTACAAAGCTCGATAGACCATTATTAGCCAAGCTGCTAAAGGACGCTGAGCAAGGCGATATTCTACTGGTTGAAAGCGTGGATAGATTAAGCCGATTATCTCAAGATGATTTTGCAATTCTAAAGCAGCGTATCAAAGACAAAGGCTTGCGATTGGTGGTGGCTGATCTACCAACGACGCATACAGTTAATAATGGCATGACAGGTGAGATCCTAACAGTGATTAACCATATGCTGATCGACTTATTAGCAACGATGGCAAAGCTTGATAACGACAAGCGTAGAGAGCGTATCAAGCAGGGATTGGCTAACAGTGGCTATAAGCCCTCCGGTAAGAAGCCTAATACAACGAAACACAATCGTATTAGAGAGTTGGCCAGTCAAAATAATATGACGAAAGAGGAGATTGCTAAGGCGGTTGGTGTTGGGGTGGCTACGGTTTATCGAGTGTTAAAGCAGGGCTAATAGCTGAGGTATTTTAAATATTAACCCATCATTATTATAATCAGTACTATATTTTATTTTTGTTCGTAAGCAGCTGATATATAAGGCTTTACACGCGAGGCAAGAAGGCTTTATTTTCAGAAATAGGTACTCTATTACTACGTAGCTGTGTTAAGAACGGTGTATTTTCATCATTCAATTTCGTTCAATTATGCCCACTTAAAACGCCCTTCGATCTTTATCTAAAGACATCACAGCGTCATATAAAAATCGATTTAATGCAATGAGGCTTCATTATAATCATTATATTGCATTCATAATCGCTTTTCTGCAAAATGGCTTATCTATAATCGCTTGAGCCCCTCATGATGAATACCCCTACTTCAGACCCTATTGGCGCAGCATGGCTTATCCGTTATGCCAGCATCGAGCTGGTTTCCCTATAAACCCACCATCAAAAACATGCCTCAGCAGGGACAGGTAGCGACATTGTAAATAGTATCAATGAGTTACAATGTGGCTTATCCCGAACTGGGGTTACTAATAGGTAAACGTTTGGCGGCAAACTGCGCCCATGCCAAACTCGGTGCCAAACGCTGCCAAGCAACGTGATCGCGCATGACGCCAACGGTTGGTAATACCACCTGCAAAATCGCCAAGATTAAGGCGGCCAGCAAGGCAAAATAACCCAATTCTGTGATTAACATACGGTCTAACCCTGTTTACTCTAATATGATTTAAGCTCACTGTAACGGTTGGATTTTTATTATTGGAAACTATTGAAATTTACTGCTATCTCTAGCTCCAATTGTTTTCGAAGTGTTTTGAAAAGCGTGCCGAAAGTAATAGACAATCATAAATATACAACCATCTTTTGTTAGGTAAGAAGAATATTGAATTAGTTAACCGGACTTATAACAGCCTAATGCCATCTAAATAAGACCTAGACGATCACACCTGAAAGACAGGCGCGAATCCACCGCCTGGCGTACGGAAGTTAGTCACCTGACCTTGATACACACGCGCAGCAGGTAGTAACAGTTTTCCGCCATACGTATAAAGACGTATATCTACCTTTCTTGTTGTTACGATGTCATCAATTTTGAGTGATCTCTCTCCTGCAGGGACAAAGGTCTGTGCGATATAATCTTCATCCAGAATGTTTTCGAAGACGCGTCGAGTCAGTTTGCTACCGCGATAAACACCTTTGCTTCCATGACCAGCAACTGGCTTAAAAAACAGTTGCCGCCGAGTAAGCCACAACTCTGCTGCATCGTCTCTTGATACAATCTTAGTCCTCGGTACAGACCTTTCGAGGCACTCCACTGCAGCCTCATCCAGACCCCAAGAGCGCAATATTT
This sequence comes from Psychrobacter sp. UBA6291, assembly GCF_002439405.1. Classification (NCBI taxonomy): domain Bacteria; kingdom Pseudomonadati; phylum Pseudomonadota; class Gammaproteobacteria; order Moraxellales; family Moraxellaceae; genus Psychrobacter; species Psychrobacter sp. UBA6291. Next base: position 5,124 of record NZ_DJUD01000059.1, read on the forward strand.
GGGAGTCTGATAGCAATGTCAGGTTTTGCTTATTGGCCAACATAGCATGTACGCGGGGATTGGGTGTCACTACCACAGCACCCTCTAAATAAGCCTGCTTAAGCAATACATGGTCAGGGTCCTCAAATGCAAAGTCGACAAGCCGATTGTAAATCATATCGATTTTCTGGCCATGGGCTGTTAACGTACCATCGATATAATCGAGTTCAGAGGGATCAAGTATCACAGTATCAATACCTCTGGCTTGGAGCAGTTGACAGGCTAACTCAAACTCTAAGAACATGAACTGACTCTCGGGGTCATTGTCCACAATAGCTAACCGATTGGGCATAGCAACAGCGGACTGTCGCTGCCATTCCTGTTTGAACATGTCAAACACTGCTTCCTCGAACCTATCTAGCATTTGATTGGTTCCAGCGCTTTGCTCTGAGGGGTTGCAACAGCGTTTTTGTGCGCGAGCGAGCAACAAATTCAGAAATGCGCCACCGGCATTGGTATTGACCTCGATGAGCTGAGGTCCATCGCTACCCAAGTGAAAGTCATAACCCATGAGAGCCCCTATTGGACCTGGATCGAAAGCAGCTATTTCTGGTGCCCAAGACAGCACTTGCTCTTGATACAATGGCAGTTCGGCAGCTGACTCGATAGCCCTGACGATTCGCTCCATCGCCTCTATCTCTGTTTTGGGAACGAACACGGGTGTTGCTGAAAAAAGCTTATTAAGCTCGTTCGCTCCTATTGGATTGTTTCTAGTTTCTACCAATTGATCTTGAAGGCTTGTATTAAGCGCTTTACGATCAAGGGTAATGCAGTAGCACTCTTGGTTAAGTCGATTTGCAAGACCGTCATTTTTTTCGTTGTTATTAGTTGGGTGTTCCATTTAGAGTCCGTCGCTAAGTAGAGTACTCACGCTGACATACTCTAGTAAAAAGTAAAAAGTAAAAAAGGTTCTTGGCGTGTTTAAGTAGTGCTAGCTACTTTCTAATGTTTCATTCCCTGAGACTAAATCATTATTTCGTTCATTTTTAGGTGGTGTTCTAAAAAGTATG
>NZ_DJUD01000061.1:0-77079 GCF_002439405.1 Psychrobacter sp. UBA6291
TTTGTATATATTTTATTTAACTTTTTGCAACCCTATTGTTTACCTCTGCTCTTGCCATTCAATGTATTAACCGTTACGCTAGCCACCAATTCATTTATTCGATAACATGCTAAGCAACCGCATTATTATGCTGGTCTTGATGGCATGTTTTTTTGTTGTGATAAAAGGTCATTATATGCCAATCAAAGCGTCTACTCCTTCCTCTGTTCTAGTGGTTTGTTTGGGGAATATTTGCCGTTCACCGACCGCCGAAGAGATTTTCCGTCAGCAAGCAGCGATTGCAGGGCTGGCGATGAAAGTGGATTCAGCAGGTACGGGAGACTGGCATATTGGTCATGCGCCAGATGAGCGGGCACAGCGCCACGCCAAAGCCCATGGTTATAACATCAATAAGCTGGTCGCGCGTCAAGTGAGCGCTGATGATTTTCGTAAGTTTGATTTAATTTTGGCGATGGATGCGCAAAACTTAGCTGACCTACAAGCTATCAAAGACAGTATCAGCGATACAGATGGCAAGCTTGCCAAACTGGCATTATTTAGTGAAGAAGACCCAACTTACGGCGGCGACGATGTACCAGACCCTTATCAAGGGGACGCCGATGCTTTCGAAGAAGTGATTGAACGTATTGAATCCAGTTCGCAAGCTTGGATTGAAAGTTGGAAAACTGCTTAGTTTAATAGTTCTTAGCGCTAAATGTTTAACCACACTCAATAATAGTTAGCGATAAAGTGCTATATTTCTGCTACTTTTATGCCGCTCATCCTTTATAATAAACACCGCATGATTTTTTGTTTATTTGCCCTATAGGCTATGTTATGACCTCAGCTTTACGCCATGATTTCAGTGCTCAACCTGCGACGTCAACCAATCCTGCAGTGAATATATCGCAGGATAATTTAGTCGATTTGTCGCATAGCAATACCATGGCATTAGCATCTGTGGCAGAAGTGGTCGTCACACTAACGGATGAGGCACAGCTTGATGCCTTTATGGCAAATTATGAAAAAGAGGCAGCACCTACTAAGCCGTTATTCGTGCTTTCAGGCGGCAGTAACGTTTTATTGCCCGCACAGCTAAATGCGATTGTCTTACGACCACAGATGCGCGGTATTAGCGTGACAGCGCAGACAGACAGTTATGTCGATATCGAAGTGATGGCTGGTGAAAATTGGCACGACTTGGTCATGCATACGGTTGCTCAAGGTTGGTATGGTCTTGAAAATCTAGCACTGATACCGGGTTTGACTGGCGCGGCGCCGGTACAAAATATCGGCGCGTACGGTGTGCAGTTAGAAGACTGTCTAGAGTACGTACGTGCTTATCATCTCCCAACCCAAACTTGGCACCAGCTAACAGCAGCAGACTGCGAGTTTGGCTACCGCGACAGCCTCTTTAAGCGTGCGCCCAATACTTGGCTGATTACGCGCGTTGGTTTTCGTCTGCATACCGATCCCAGCAAAATCCTTGCCAGCTACGGTGATGTGCAGATAGTCGCGCAGCGCTATGCCGAGCAGCGAGGACGCAGCCAGCCCAATCCTGCTGATGTCATGCAGGCGATTATAGATATTCGCCAGCAGAAGCTACCCGACCCCAAACAGCTACCCAATTGCGGCAGCTTTTTTCAAAATCCTATTATTCCTCAAGCGCAATTTATAGCGCTAAAAGCCATCCATCCTACCATCGTTGGCTATCCAATGCCTGATGCCATGGTTAAGGTGGCAGCTGGCTGGTTAATTGAACAGGCTGGTCTAAAGGGGCATGGTTTAGCGCCAATACTCACCCATCAGCAGCAAGCGTTAGTGTTGACTAATCACAGCCCATATCAAGCGGCGCAAGCGGATGTGGCAAAAGCGCAGCAGCATATCGCTGACATTGTCTATGAGAAGTTTGCGGTTGAATTGGCGCGCGAGCCGGTTTGGGTAAATGCTGACGGCTCTATTGGATTTGATGAGCATGTTGTCTAAGCGATCATGGTCCAAGCGCTTATGGCGCTCTTACTTACGTTCAGCTGAGCGTATGATAAAGCTGTTTCGTATTATTAATGCCACTTTTTTGCTTGGCTCAACGGCCGTTATTCTCGTTCTTATCAGTTTGTTTACCCCGCTATTTTCGCAAGCGGTGGTTTATCTCTTATCGCATTTACCCTTACCAAAGATGCCACCTGCCGCCAAGAGTTCTCCGCCGACCGCTTATGTGGTGTTGGGCGGCGGCTTGACCAATGACAATAACAATCAAACTATTCTCAATAGTTATAGCCTTAATCGCGCTCGTACAGCAGCAACCGCCTATCATGACTTGCCGCTACCTATCGTCCTGAGCGGCGCCGAAGCGCCTTGGCTTGGTCAATGGCTTATTGACCATGGGATTGATGGGCTTATCAGCGAAAACGCCAGTATGAATACCTGTGAAAATGCGCGTTTTACTGCCAAGCGCATTCCTCTGTATCATGTGTACCTTATCACCGACAGCTATCACATGGCGCGCGCGCGCAGACAGTTTGCTTTAAATGGCATTAATAGCACGCCGATTAACGCGCCCTTACCGGTGCACCGTGATTGGATGGAACCAGCGCAAAACTTAAGCCATTCGCGGCGGGCAGTTTATGAAGTTGCCGCTTACTTACGTGATGTCATTCGTCCGCAAACAAACTGTCGCCAAGCAAATGATGTGACCTCGCAGCAACTATTAACCCCAAGGGGTAATGTCGCTAAAAACCCTACTGAGCAATAGCCAGCTGGCATTTACTGTTTTAGTTTTAGTTTTAGTTTTAGTTTTAGTTTTAATAACATTAGGTACCTACTATTGCCCCATTATCCACTGTCTTATTTTTGAACTTTATAGAACATTTATAACACTTGCAATAAGTGTATAATATAAGAAACTGCTATGAAAGAGGTTTGCCATGCTCAGTATATTTTTATTAATTCCTTTAAGTTTAATGCTGTTCGTGGTCGCTATCTGGGCAATACGCTATGCGGTTCGATCAAACCAATTTGAAGATTTAGATAATGCATCGCAGCGTATCATCTTGGATGATCGCCAAGAGCGTCGCCAAACCATTCAAGCCCATGAGCCTAACGAGCATACGCCTCAAGCTCCGCAAACCAATGATCCAGCAGACTCTAACAAAACCGATGATTGAATGCTAACGATGCACTGCGTGCTGATATCGTCTTTATCATGAAAATAGCTATCAATAAAACTCAATCCTTTAGCCTTTTATATCTCATTTATACCTGACTGTTTTTATCATTTTTTTAGGGCAAGGATAAAAGCAGGCTCACCCTTTACCATTTTTAGGAGAAACCCCCATGACCACAGCTTTGCTCGTTGCGGCATTACTAATGGGATTTTTAGGTTCACCGCATTGCTTAGGCATGTGTGGCGGTTTGGTCGCGGCATTTAGTTTATCGATGAAAGATGTCAGCCCTGCTAAGCGCCGTGCTTTGATAGCGACCTATCATTTCGGGCGCTTAAGCAGTTACGCATTTTTGGGCTTGGTTGCTGGACTTGTTGGCACCACTGTTTTAGCGCCGTTGATGACGGGCAATAGTATGCCTCGTATCTTATTGGGTTTGGTCTTGGTCTTTGTGGGCGTCACCATGCTTGGCGCGCCATTTTTAGCCAAACTTGAGCGCGTCGGTATGCGTTTTTGGCAATTCCTTAGTCCGCTTCGCCAAAAAGTATTTCCACTTAATACCTTCCCGCGTGCTTTAGCGGCAGGGTTATTATGGGGTTTTTTACCTTGCGGCTTGGTGTATGGTGCGCTACTTATCGCTGTCGTTGCTCATAACCCACTGGGTGGTGCTGCATTGATGTTTGTCTTTGGTTTGGGAACTGTACCGATGTTAGTGGCTACCCACGAAACGGTCGGTTGGCTACGTGAAAAAATTGGCCGTATGCGTTTAAGACAAATTAATGGCGCTATCATGGTGTTATCTGGCTTGGCGGTTGCTTTTGTTCCTATGCTAATGGCTAGCATGCATGGTGGCCACGGCGGCGGTAATGGACATGGTGAGCATGCTCAAATGAATCATGGCAGCCACGCCGCTATGATGGCCGATAGCAATACTTCCTCTGAAGCGACAACAGCGACCACCGCCCATCATAATATGAACAACATGCAGCACGAGATGACGCCCGCTATGAATGGCTCAATGCATGATATGCCACATGATGCAGATAACGCTATGAATCACAATATGCATAATATGACAGATGAGCAGCAAATGAATAGCCATCCTCATGAAGCTATGCCAGAAACTGCTCAATAGCAGCATAAAAAATATCATGACCCTATAAAAAAGCCCTTAACATCATGATGACGTTAAGGGCTTTTTTATGCAGCAATATTTATCAAAATAAAAGTTGTTTTAATAAAATCATTCCTGCCACTGCTGAAGACGAAACTTGGTATCCAAATGCTTCTCTAGCGCTGGGATATTAAAAGCATCGTCTTCGCTGACAAAACTGATACTGATACCGGTTTGTCCAGCGCGTCCCGTACGCCCAATACGGTGTACGTAATCATCTGGCTGATCTGGCAAGGTATAATTAATCACATGGCTGACATCATCCACATGAATGCCGCGCCCCGCCACATCGGTTGCCACCAACACAGAAGCATGTCCATCTTTAAAGCGTTGCAGATATTTTTCACGCTTTTGCTGAATCACATCTCCTGATAACATGACGATTTTATGCGCTTGACGCAGCTTATGATACAAACGCTTCACTTGGTCTTTACGGTTGGCAAAAATTATCACCTTCTCTACTGTCTCATCAGTGATGAAACGCTCGACCGCGGCGAGCTTTTGATCTTCGGTTAATAAGTAAAAATGTTGATCGACCAATTCACTGGTTTTATGTTCAGGCTCAATTTCTACAAATTCTGGCTCATGTAACCAGCGATAGGCAAGATTCATCACATCTTGGTTAAAGGTGGCAGAAAACAGTAAGCTTTGACGATCAGTATTCGGCGGCATACGACCAACCAAGCGTTTGATATCTGGGATAAAACCCATATCGAGCATACGATCCGCTTCATCTAACACCAACACTTCCACGCGATCGAGATAAACCATGCCTTTATGCATTAAGTCAATCAAACGCCCTGGAGTCGCAATTAAGATATCGACATATTGGCGCTCAAGCTCATGCTGCTGAGTTTCATAATTGGTACCACCCATGATACAAACGCTGTGAAGCGAAGTATATTTGGTCAGAGCAATACAGTCATCAAATATCTGCTGGGCAAGCTCACGCGTTGGCGCCATAACAACGGCTCTTGGCTCGCCCAAATAGCGTTTTTCATCGGCAGCAAAGGGGCGCTTAAGCAGTGCTTCCATAATAGTCAATAAAAACGTTGCCGTCTTGCCAGTACCGGTTTGCGCCTGTCCGATAGCGTCTTGATTTGCCAATGTATGCGGTAATATCTGTGCTTGAATGGGTGTCAATTCAGTAAAGCCTAAATCATTTACAGCTCGCAAAGTGGCACTTGATAACGGCAAATCGGTAAACGTCTTAAAAGTACTCAAAAAAAATATCCTTTTGTATAATTTGCCTGCCATTAATAGCATATCTGCGCTAAGCAGACAAACAATAAAACAAGCATGCATAAAAAAGCCAAGCCTAACATCTAAACTTACCAAATATGCTGCGTTTTATTCAACATAGGCAAGACAGACGGGCTTGACTTAGTAGTATATCAGTAGTTTGTAACGACATTATAGCCAAACGGCATTAATGTCGGTAGCGATTACTCTTCTACTTTTCTGACTTCTTCAGCTTGCAGGCCTTTTTCGCCTTCAACCACACTGAACTCGACTTTTTCGCCATCTTTTAAAGAGCGATAACCATCACCTTGGATCGCGCGGAAATGGACAAAAATATCTTCGCCGCTATCACGTTGAATGAAACCAAAGCCTTTTGAGTCATTAAACCACTTAACGATACCTTGCTCACGAGCTGACATAATATTACTTCCTAAAAAGTCACTTAACCCCAAATTCCTTTGCGACATTGCATATAAACGGGGTTGAAGATTATGAAATCAAAATGTAAGAGTACTACTTTACATACCATCATCGCCTCATAAAGCCTGTTATTACTCTCTTTATGAATCAGCGTATAGTAAATTCATCCTCACCAACATAAGCAGCTATCAAAATACTCTAAGCATTATATTATTTGCTTATATCAGCGCTAGCAACAAACAAGTAATATTTGTTGCGTAAAAAATATCATAGCATGGGTTTTTGGCAACATAAAGACTTTTCATATGATTTTTAGCCCTTATGGCAGTTTTTGCGGTTATTTTTATAACCATGCTGACAAACTGTTATGATAAAGGTCTAAAACATCGTATATTTGATGTATTTTCTTTCTTAAAATTTCAAAAAAGCACCGTCATAAAAGTACGGCGCCGCTTATTTTTAATAATAGCAACCCACTTACCTTAATAATTGTAGAGCCAACTATAACTATGACAACCACTTCTCAGCCAATAAAAGCAAATAGCAATCTACAACAAAATGATAAGACGTTGACGCACAAATTATTGCTGATCAATGGCGTTAATCTTAACCTACTTGGTAAACGTGAGCCAGAAATCTATGGCCATACGACCCTTGCTGATATTGAGAAAAACTTGATCGAGCGTGCCGCCAAATACGACATCGAGCTGATTTGTATCCAATCAAACCATGAGGGCAAACTGGTCGATGAGATTCAATATTATGGTCTTTTAGCAGAAACCGCTGTACAAGTAGATGCAATTATTATCAATCCTGCTGCTTTTACCCATACCTCAGTGGCGATACGCGACGCGCTATTGGCAACACAAAAACCCTTTATAGAGGTGCATTTATCCAACGTTCATGCTCGTGAGCCGTTTCGGCAGCATTCGTATTTAAGCGATATAGCCGTCGGCGTGATTTGCGGTCTCGGGCATTTGGGTTATCAGATGGCATTGGATTATTGGCTAACCCATACTTATGCTTTAAAATTAGACGGTTAACGTAGAGATTATGACTTTATCTATATAAAGAAAACGTCAAATAAGCACAAGACTATTAGCATTGAAGTTGCGATCAAGTTGCTTTTGGCACATTAGTCAAACAGCAATGATATGATGAAAGTAATAATATGAGCGCACGAAAAACAACCCACGATATGGTGATATGAATGGCAAAATCGTCCGGAAAACGCTTTATGAAACTCGCTGGCATGACCGCAAGTATTGCCGGTAAAGCTGCTAAAAACTCATTAAAGCACCTCTCAAGTGACGAAGAAAAACGTCTAGAAGCGCGCTCAGCGCTGATGCAAGACGTCGGTGTGCAAATCGCTGAAACGCTTGGTGAAATGAAAGGCGCGGTGATGAAAGTGGGACAAATCGCCTCCCAATATAAAGACGTGTTTCCGCCTGAAGTCGCGACCGCTTTAGAGAAACTCCAAAAAGACGCGCCGCCGATGCCTTATGGACAAATACGCGCGCAAGTTGAGCGTGAATTAAAAGCGCCTATTGCTGAGTTATTTACCCAATTTGAAGAAGCGCCATTTGCCGCGGCATCAATCGGCCAAGTGCACAGAGCGATTTTGCCCTCTGGACAAAGGGTGGTGGTAAAGGTGCAGTATCCTGATGTCGATGAAAACTGCGATAGCGATCTAAAACAAGTACGCATGGCGCTAAAAATAGCTGGCGTCCTCAATATGAGTAAGCAGTTACAAGAGCAGCTGTTTAATGAGATTCGCCAAAGTTTGCATGACGAGCTCGACTACGTTAAAGAGGCGCACAATCTACAGGTATTTGGCGCCTTTCATGCTGATGATGAAGGGCTAATTATCCCCAAAGTGATCAGTAGCCATTCATCCAAACGCATTTTAACTTTGACCGAGGAGATGGGTGAGCCGCTTACCGTCGCTGCGACATGGGATAACGACGTTAAGCAAAAAATCGCTAAGCGCCTGTTTCATTTTAGCGCCGGACAGCTATTTGGTTTATATCGTATGCACTGTGATCCCCACCCTGGCAACTTTGCTTTTCGCACCGATGGTAGCGTTGTGGCTTATGATTTTGGTGGTATCCGCAGTTATAGTGACAGCGAAGTACAATTATTTCGCCGCTTTGCTAAGCATGCCTTAAAAGGCGATGTGACCGCGCTTGAGCAAGACTTGCTTGCCCTTGATATCCGCCGCGATGATGATAAAGTTGTGCCGGGTGAATTTTATAAAGAGTGGTTAGAGATTGGACTTAAACCCTTATCCATAGAACCTTATCAGCAAGGTCCTTTTGATTTTGGCAGCAGCCAAACCCATCATGAAGCCATTGCCCAAATGCGCACGTCGTTAAAGTATTTTGGTCAGTTTCAGCCATCAGCAACGACGATGATGCTTGACCGTACCATTTCAGGTCAATATTGGAATTTGGTCAATCTAGGCGTGATTATCGACTTATCGCCACTGGTGGCAGAATACATAGACTACTAAACGTGCAATGCATGACCGCAGCGATCGCAGAAATCCGCTCCTACGGCGTGACCGAATTTGCCACAGTTTGGACAGGCAATCGGGTTTAGCTGTGGGCGCATGTTACGTGCCAGCTCGGCGGTAAAAATACCTGTCGGCACGGCAATAATCGCATAACCGGTGATCATCACCATCGATGCAATTGCTTGGCCGATTGGCGTTTTTGGTGACATATCACCATAGCCCGTGGTCGTAACCGTCACCACTGCCCAATAAATAGAGATAGGAATACTGGTAAAACCATTTTCCGGCCCTTCTACCACATAGACAACTGAACCAAAAATAGTCACTAGCAAAACGAGTGATAAGAAAAATACCGTGATTTTCTGTTGGCTGGTTTTAAGTGCTGAGGCAAGAAAGCCCGCTTGCTGCATGTAGGTATTGAGCTTGAGTACCCGAAATACTCGTAAGATACGTAGGATGCGAATGACGAGCAGATACTGCACACCGCCAAATACAAGGCTTAAATAGCTGGGTAATACTGACAATAAATCTACGATGCCAAAGAAACTAAACGCATAACGAAAGCGATTGGGCGCCGAAAACCACCTTAAAATATACTCAATGGTAAATAAAATAGTAAAAAACCATTCTGCATAACGAAATAGCGTACCATATTGCAAACGCATATATAGCACACTGTCGAGCATTACCACGGCCACACTGGCCAAAATCGCAATCAACAATACAATATCAAACAGCTTACCCAAACGGGTATCCGTGCCTTCGATAATGATATGAATGCGGTTACGCAAATGGGTAATGGCTTCGGCGGTTGGTTGTTTCATAAAGTCGGTATAGTCACAAAATCAATGGTTATAAAAAACCGAACGCTTTAAGCTGATATGGGCAAGCTAAGGTTGGTCAAAATGCGCTAAAGTGGTTTATAATACTGCCAATATTTTACTAGCGGTTTTCATAGTCTCAGACAGTAGCCGCTCAAAACAAAGAAGATATCAGTGTAGCAAAAAAGTGCGACAAACGACATACATATCGCTAACTTGCCGATAGGTCTATTACACTGTATTAACCGCACAATCATATAATAACAATACCTTATCAAGTATAAAAAGTTGTTAACAAGGCATAGCCTACTAACTTTTTATACGCACTATAAACAACCCGTAAAACGTAAGGACGTCATATGGCAGGCCATTCAAAATGGGCAAATATCAAACACCGTAAAGCCCGTCAGGATGCGGTAAAAGGTAAAATATTTACCAAGATTATTCGTGAAATTGTTTCTGCTGCCAAGCAAGGTGACCCCGACCCTGATAAAAACCCACGCTTGCGTGCGGTAATCGAAAAGGCTTTATCAGTTAATATGACTCGAGATACCATTAACCGTGCGGTTGCTCGTGGTACAGGCGGCGATGATAATGACAATATGGATGAAGTCAGCTACGAAGGCTATGGCGTCGGCGGCGTTGCGGTCCTGGTAGAAACCATGACTGACAATCTGAACCGTACGGTCAGTGAAGTGCGCCATGCCTTTACCAAAAATGAAGGCAATCTTGGTACCTCAGGCTCGGTCGCTTATCTGTTTACCAAACGCGGTGAAATCGTTTTTAACGATGTCAGCTTAGAAGAAGAAGTCATGCTCGCGGCTTTGGACGCTGGCGCGCTGGATATCGAAAACGATGGTGAAAGCTTGCTGGTTATTACTGAATGGGAAAATTTCGGTCGAGTAAAAGATGCGCTCAATGCAGCAGGGCTTGTCTCTGATAATGCCGAAGTCACTATGGCACCTGCCACCAGCGCTGAGATTGATAATATCGACGACGCGCTAAAAGTGATGAAAATGATCGATATGCTAGAAGATATTGACGATGTGCAAGAAGTTTATAGTAACGTAAGCTTTACCGATGCGGTCATGGCGCAGCTTGAACAGTAGCCTAATGTGTCTGAGCTTAGTCTAAGATTTACCAGCAAAAAACCTTGGCAAATTTAATTAGCTTACGTCAAAAACCATATTATCCTTAGCAAAAAATAAAAACCAGACAGTGTCATACTCTCTGGTTTTTTTTGTTATTTGCATCATCCTTTATGGGTATTGTATCGTCAATAAGCGAGGCATATAATTCGATTTTAACAGTAACAATTATCATTAACATATAAGAATGGATAAGGGTTCTTTATGCGTACGTCCCTTCTGCCCTCTTATCCAACCGCCACTGCCGTCAATATTCATACGCTTAACCCTAAAGCGACTCATCTATGCTCGTTACTCGACTTGGCTAAGCACCAGACTGCCATTATTAATGACATCGTCGCTAATGAGCGCTTTGGTGATATCGACGGCGTTAACAGTCAACGATTCAAAGATTTAGGCTTTCTGCCCAATACCACTATTCAAATCGTTGCCAAAGGTCTGTTTGGCAAGCCGCCTTATGCGGTGCAACTGAGTACCGGTGCGCAGTTTAGCTTACACGCCGATGAGCTCATTAAAATCAGCTGTATCGCTATAGATTCAAGGTAAGTGTTCAGTCTAATTTACTGACTTGCTCCTGACTTACTGTATTAAGGCTGCTGTAGGTTGTAGCACCTTAATGACTGATAACTTGATAAATAAGCGATGTCTGACTAAATGTCAAGTACGCAAACACAAGCCGAAACCCGCCCTATTAATCTTGCCTTAGTTGGCGCCCCTAATTGTGGTAAAACAGCCACCTTTAATGTGCTGACAGGCTCTAAAGCGAAAGTGGCCAATTATTCTGGCGTCACTGTCGATAAACGCAGTGCCATACTGCTTGGGCATGCTTGAGCATATGATTGAGCCAATTTTTGCGCCCATTGGTTTTACTTGGCAGATGTGTATTGCTTTAATCCCAGGGCTTGCCGCGCGCGAGGTCGTTATTGCCGCGCTTGGCACGGTATATGCGGTCGGTAGCATCGGCGATGAAGCGGTCAATCAGACGCTTATTCCTATTATTCATACGCAGTGGGGATTGGCTACTGCGTTTTCATTTTTGGCATTTTATGTTTACGCGCCGATGTGTTTGGCCACGCTAGCCATTATTCGCCGCGAAACCAATTCTTTGAAACAAACCATCGCCATAGCCAGCTATTTATTCGTATTGGCTTATTTAATGGCGTGGCTAACCTATCGGGTGACAGGACAAATTTTCGGATTTTAGAGAGGTAATGATGAGTACATGGGTCGAGTATTTATTGGTGTTTATGATGGTGGTTTTATCTATTTATTACGTATGGACCAAGGTGATATTTAAAAAGTCGAAGGATTGCAATGGCTGCGGCAAATGTTTTAAATAGCCAAAAAACTTATAGTCAGAATTTTTGGCTTAGTAAAGAAAAACCTTAGCGTTTAACCTCAGCCCCTTCGAGCGTCAGCAAGTATGTTTTTTTATCTAAGCCGCCGGTATAACCGCCCAATTTACCGTCGCTCGCAATAACGCGGTGACAAGGAATGATGATGCTAAAGGGGTTTTTGCCATTGGCATTGGCGACGGCGCGAAAGCCTTTAGGATTACCGACTCGCTGCGCCAGTGTGGCATAACTAATCGTTTCACCATACGGTATCTGTTGCAGCTGTTGCCAGACGCATTGCTGAAAATCAGTGCCTAAGCTTATGTCTAATGGCAAGTCGAATGCTTGACGCTTACCTTTAAAATACGCTGCTAATTGCTCAAGCGCTTCTAGAAGTAACGCCTCAGCAGGCTCGCTTTTGCTCAGGTTATTTTGAGCGATAAAGGTGAAATCCTCATCGACAAGCCCATAATGCTTTTTAAGCTTGGGAATAGATTTTGAGCTGTGCCAAGAATCACCCACCTGCAGCCAATTGACTTCGACCAGCTTAGGGCTGCTATGCTCATGCGTACTGGCAATCAACGCCAACTGGTGCGACTCAACCGCTGCGATGGTGACTATCATTATTCCTTCCTCTAAACACTCATAATTTTGACACTTACTTATTGTAAAAAACCTATAGAGCGCTATTCTTTATCGTCAGTCTCAAATAAAGCGGCGACAAACTGTTTTGGACTAAAGGCGCGCAAATCATCAATCGACTCACCGACCCCAATATAACGAATCGGCACATCCGTAGTTTCAGCGATATTGAACACCACACCACCTTTCGCCGTACCGTCTAGTTTGGTAATGGTAATACCGGTTAATGGCACGACTTCATTAAATAACTCGACCTGATTGATGGCGTTTTGACCCGTGCCAGCGTCGAGGACAATCATGCCTTCATGCGGCGCGCTTGGATCAGCTTTACGCATCACGCGCACGACTTTTTCAAGCTCGGCCATCAAGTGGGTTTTATTTTGCAAGCGCCCTGCCGTATCAGCGATTAACACGTCGATATTTTTTGCTTTGGCAGATTGCATGGCATCAAAGATAACAGAGGCGCTATCAGAACCATGACCTTGAGCAACGACAGGAATGTGATTGCGCTCACCCCAAATTTGTAGCTGTTCAGTCGCCGCGGCACGGAACGTATCACCAGCCGCTAACATGACGGACTTTCCTTCACCTTGCAGCCGCTTAGCAAGTTTGCCAATAGTCGTCGTTTTACCAACACCATTGACCCCCACTACCAAGATAACAAAGGGCTTTTTACTGGTATCGATGACTAATGGCGCAACTTTTGGCGTTAAGATATCGACCAGCTCAGTTTGCAGTGCTTTATATAATGAATGGGCATAAATCAAATCGCCACGGGCAGTTTGTTCAGTCAGGCTCTTAATAATACGATTGGTTGCATTGACACCGATATCAGCCACCAACAGCTGGTCTTCCACTTCTTCTAAGAGCTCATCGTCAATCTCTTTACCACCGATAAGGATACTAACCATCCCTTCGGCAAGATTTTTACGTGACTTACTCAGCCCCGTCTTCATGCGATTAAACCAGCTGCCTTTTTTCTTATTTTCCTCAGTCTGTTCTGACTGTTGCGATTCTTCTGGCGCTGTTGTCGGCTGCTGTAACTCAGTTTTTGCTTTATCAATAGCGCTGCTATCATTATTTTTAGAGGTGACGCTCGCACTATCGCCCAGATGATCTTGCAGAGGCATCGTAGGAATTGAAGTTGTAGACTGCGACGCAGCAGTATTTGTAGCACTTTTTGCCGTTGTTTCTACAGTACCCTCTATAGTATTTGCAGCAGGGCTTTGTTTTTCTTTCTCAATAATCGGCGTCGCTAGTGGTAGCTCTGCCGCTGTATCGGTAAGTGAAGTATCTTCAGACTCATCGATGATAGGCACCGATTGCGCTGGCAGACTGGGTAAGGTAATATCATCGTCATCCAAATCATCAAGACCGCCGTCGAGGTTGATGACCACACGATTGCTATTATTGGGATTATTCATAAGCTTGCCCTAAAAGTTATCATTATCAGTAGTTTTTAAAATGATGTGCCGCCCGCCTTTGGTGTTTAACGGACGATTATTTTTAGCCTAGTTTAGCATAATTCAAGCGGCGCTTAGCCTTTAGCATCGCAGAGCATGGTTAAATTATAAAAACCCATAAATTCATAGTAAAAACGTTTAGTAATTAAGAATAACCTTCCTAATGATAGGTTTATAAATCTTATAACTAGCTAAGCAAGTTTCGCTTAAGGTTTAGACACAAAAATCTGACCTTTAATAAGCCAAACTTCGCCTACCCTTAGCATGATTATACCACCCTATTTCATTTGCTTTTTTTGTCCACTTATATTGGAAATGACCTATGTTATCACTATCGAACGATTATAAAAAAATGACCCAAATGGGCGCCGCCTTGCTTGTTGCTACTATCGCGTTGTCTTCAACTGGCTGTAGCACTACACAAGAATTTAAACCGACTGCTACCGTCATGGTGGGAGCACACAAGTCTTTATAATAGCGTTATGTTTGTCATAAATAGGCATATTCATCTAAGCATAAACATGCACCATTCTCATTTTATCACTCAGTCACTTATCAGCTACCTTTTATATAAGTAGAACCTATCATGCCCTCACCTTTACCTACTATCTCTTTACGCTTTGCCTGCGCTTTAGCGATGGCGACCACCCTTGCGGCTTGCCAAACCAGCGCAATTTCTTCGACAAATGAAGTTGCTACGACTAAAAATGCCGCAACAACACAGGTAGTGAATAAAAATCAAACGCTAGAAAATACCGAACAATCTTCAGCATTGACCATGGATATGTCTGGTCGCCATGAATACCAGCTTGAAAATGGCTTAAAGATAGTGGTCAAAGAAGACCACCGCGCGCCTGTGGTCATGACCCAAATTTGGTATCGCGTCGGCTCAGCAGATGAACCTCTCGATAAAGGCGGCATATCACATGTGCTTGAGCATATGATGTTCAAAGGTACCGCTGATGTATCAAGCGACGATTATGAGCGTTTGATTGCCAAATTTGGCGGCGTCAATAATGCCTTTACCAGTTACGATTTTACCGGTTATTACGAGCTATTTCCTGCCAATCGCTTGCCGTTAGCCTTAGAGCTAGAAGCAGATCGCATGACCAATTTGGTCTTTGATGATAAAGCGTTTGCCAAAGAGCATCAGGTAGTAATGGAAGAGCGTCGTCAGCGTACGGATGACAATCCGATTGCCAAAGCTTATGAGTCATTTCGCTTGCTGGCAATGCCAAACAGTCCGAAAGGCGAATCGGTCATTGGCCCTATGAATGAGCTAGCATCAATCACCCTTAGCGATTTAAAAGACTGGTACAAAACATGGTACGCACCCAATAATGCCACGTTGGTTATCGTCGGCGATGTCGAGCCAACCGACGTATTAGCGCAGGTCAAACGCTATTTTGGGGAGCTAAAACCAAGCGCGTTACCTAAGCGTCCTATGGTCACACAAAAGGGTTTTCGCGGTTATCAGCAAGTAGAATCCGAGCAAGCGGTACAAGTGCCTGTTTTGCTGATGGGTTATAACGTGCCCAGTCTGGTAACAGCGGGCGCTAATAACGAGAAGCAAGCGTATGCGCTGTCACTTGCGCAAGATGTATTAGATGGTGGTCTATCCGCGCGGCTAGAGAGCAGGCTGGTACGCGAGCAAGGACTGCTGACCACAGTTGGTACGTCTTACGATTTGCTCGATCGCGGCGATGGGCTGTTTTTGATACAAGCAACCCCGCGCGAAGGCGTCAGTTTAGCGCAGGCACAACAAGCCATTATCAATGAGATTAATAAGCTATCAACCGACCCAATTGCTGCCGATGAAATCGAGCGCGCCAAAACCAATACTGTCACCGGCTTGATATACGCACAGGATAGCATGGAAGGTCAGGCGCGTATGATTGGCTCGCTGCAATCTATCGGTCTTGATGACAGGTTACTGGCCAAATTGCCAACCAAGCTTGATAGCGTAACCATTGCAGATATCCAAGCGGCAAGTAAAAAGTATTTGGTCAAAGAAAATTTAACGGTCATGCATATCATCCCGCCTAAAGAAGCTGCTGCTAAAGATAACGTTAGCCAAAATAAGATAAGCAAAGATGCCTTTAGTAATAAAAATGCTGCTACCAAAGAAACGGCAAGCAAAGCTAAATAACATCAATGTGCTATCCAATTACCTTGGCAAAAACCCAATACTGATGACCTTATGAATAAGAAGAAAGACATGACTCAAACACCTTTTCTCAAAAAAAATAAATTTTCATCTCATTTTAAGCAGCTCCCTTATGTAAGTGCTTGCGCCTTCTTTGGCATAATAAGCTTGACTACTATTGCGCAGGCAGATATGGCAGGCAGCGAAGATGCTCGTACGCCAGCTGCTGCAGTCGATACCAGTGCGCCTATTGCTGCTCTGTCTAAGCTGAGCAGTCTTGAAAATGCCAAACCTTTAGAAGTCACGGTGCCAGACATACAGAGCTTTAAGACCAAAGCCGGTATTCCTGTGCTTTTCGTGCCGACCACTACCTTGCCCATCGTCGATATTGATTTGCGCTTTAATGCCGGTAGCGCGCGTGATGGTAGTATCAGTGAATCAGGCTTTGGTATCGCCAATATGACCGCGACAATGCTTGAACAAGGCTCCAAACGCTTAGATGAAAACGCGTTCACGCAATCGGTCGAAACCTTGGGTATCAGTTTAGGTAGTAGCGCCTATAAAGACATGTTTATTGTCTCATTGCGTAGCTTATCTGATGATAAACATCTACTGCCTGCGGTTGACTTGATGACGCAAATGCTTACTGAACCAAGATTTGATGAGCAAATCTTAGCCCGTAATAAAGCACGCTTATTGGTCGGTTTACAACAGCAAAAGCAAGACCCTGGCAGTCTTGCCAGTATCGCCTTTAGTAAGGCATTGTATGGCGACCACCCTTATGCGCATCCATCGGTTGGCACGCTTGAAAGCGTTCCTAATATTGATAGAAAACAGCTAATTGATTTTAAAAATCGCTATCTAGTCGCTGCCAATGCGTCGCTTGCCATGACGGGTAATTTGACTTTGGCACAAGCGAAAAATTTGGCGGAAGAAATAACGGCAGACTTGCCAGCGGGTCAAGCGGCGGCGGCCCTGCCCGAACCAAAGCCACTAACCCAGCCTCAACATATTCATATTCCGTTTCCTAGCACCCAAACTACGGTATTGATGGGACAACTGGGCGAAAAGCGTGCCACCGACCCGCAAGCGCAGCAAAAGCAAACCAACTTTGCCGTCGGTAATGAAGTGCTAGCAGGGGGCGATTTTAACGCGCGTCTGATGACCGAAGTCAGGCAAAACCTCGGCTATACTTATGGCATATCAGGTTCTATGAACCCGATGTTGGCGCGCGGTCCTTATCAAATTGGATTTTCAACCCGTAATGACAAAGCACGCGCAGCAATTGATGCAAGCCTAAATGTGATTAATGAGGCATTAGATAAAGGTATTACCAGCGATGAGATGAAATTGACCACGGATAATTTAAAAAACAGCTTTCCGATGGGATTTGCTAGTAATGCTGGAATCAACAGCTTAATTGGTATGATGAATTTTTATCAGCTACCTAACAGCTACTTGACCAACTATGTCAATCGCATCGAACAGGTTAAACTCTCAGAAGTCAACCAAACCCTGCGCGACACTCTAAAGCCTGATAACTTTTTGATCGTGACTGTTGGTGAGGTCAATCCATGGGATGAGAAGAAAGCTAAGAAAAAGTCGTAGCATCCATCGCTTATTTTTACAGACGCTTAAAAAATAGCTCAATAAAAAAGCTCAATCAGTAATCACTGGCTGAGCTTTTTTAATTGAAGAGACTGCTTTTAATAGCGGCAAGCGGAGCTGCTACTGGCATGATTAAAGCCCCATTTGCGATAACCATCGGTATCAAGATGAATAGCACCGGTAGAATACAGTCCTAAACCAAAGTTATGCGACTGCCCTTGATATTGCCAAAACTCGCAGAGACTATCTTGCATGCGACTTAGCTGCCATGAATTGCCTTCATATTCAGGCACCCAGATATCCATCGCGCCTGCGGTCATGTGCTTACTCGCACTCGCCCCGCCCGCGCAATTATTTAACCCCGGACTGCGATATACTGAACGTATCTCGGTACTGGCAGGTAAAATACCTTGGCGTTTTAGCTGACTATAAAGCTGCAAGGTCGGTACAATATTTGCCCATAACTCCTGCGGTGGTAGCTGATAAGGCTCATAACCACATTTATCCCAACTACGAGCGGTCGTCAACAGCTGAGATAAGGGCGGTACATTTCTTGCGCCGACGCGTGAGCTTAAATATTGTTGATAATTGGCCACTTGGCTTGCGCGGTAACTATTACTATTTAACCATACATTAAAATCCATACTGGTAAAATCGTTATAATTACTATTTCCAAAGTTATTATTACCGCTGCTATAACGTGGCGTCCCTCTATTGGTAATGACGCGTTTGTTTTCTTCTATCGATACTGCGCTATCGAAGTTAAACTCGCGCTGTTTTTGTTGAATCAGCCCTTGCATACTGTCGCCGCTAATACCATTTGACCGACGAGCGCCTTCACTCAAGATGGTTGCGCCGCCGCTATAGCTATTGCTTTGACTGCCATAACTGCTAGCGGGTGTGATATAAGCATTGCCACTATTATTGGTCGTACCACTGCCATGACGGATTTGGATGCGGCGCTCACTATTATCACTTATAATAGCGGCGTGCACAGAAATACTGCTGGCACAAATACCTAGGACGATAATAGGCTTATAAATGTGCCCATAAATAAATTTTTTTGTCTTTATCATTACCAGAAACTACCGCTAAAAACGTTTTATCGATACTATCAAATTTTAAGCAAGCAAGCTAAACTATCGCAGCGAATTGATGGTTACTGATTCGTTATTAACACTTATCCTTATAATGTTTATATTGTCGTTACTTTATTACGGGTAAATTATGGGTTTTGCTACCAAATTCTTAATTAAGCTGCCCGATAAACATTTTGCCCTCGCTGATTGCTTACTTATCGTTTGTCAAAGCAGACTTTTCTTTCACGCCAATTATCAGTCACATATCACCTATGCCTTCTAACCTCCAGTACCGTTTTTCTCGTCAAAGCCATCACTTTGGTCAAGGTCGTGCGCCGACGCTTTGGCAACGTATCCATATTGATCCGTGGCTGACCTTATTGCTATTGACCGTTTGTTGCATTGGCTTGACGATTTTATATAGCGCAGCAAGCCAAGACACTGATATGGTCATCCGCCAAGTCATCAGTTATGGCGTGGCATTTACGGTGATGTTTACTATGGCGCAGATACCGCCTAGCCTTTATCGTACCTTTACGCCCATATTTTATGTATTGGGGCTGATATTGTTGGTGTTGGTCGATATCATTGGCGAGGTGCGTATGGGTGCGCAGCGCTGGATTAACTTACCTGGTTTTGGTAGCGTTCAACCTTCAGAGTTTATGAAGCTTGGTATGCCAATGATGTGTGCGTGGTTTTTATCCAAACGTGACTTACCGCCTTCATTATCAAGTATTGCCATCACCTTAGCGTTAATTGTGGTGCCGGTATTATTAATCGCCAAAGAGCCTGACCTTGGTACTTCCTTGCTGGTCGCAGCCAGTGGCATTTTTGTATTGTTTTTGGCTGGTCTATCATGGCGCTTGATTGCTAGTGCAGCAGCATTAGCCGTACCATTGGTGGCATTTGCTTGGAACTTCTTATTACACGATTACCAACGTACGCGCGTTTTAACGCTATTCAACCCTGAAGCTGACGTCCAAGGGGCCGGGTGGAATATTATTCAGTCCAAAACCGCCATTGGCGCGGGCGGTCTGACCGGTAAAGGATATTTAGAAGGCACACAGTCGCATCTACATTTTTTACCAGAAGGTCACACCGACTTTATTATTGCCGCCTTTTCTGAAGAGTTTGGTCTGCTTGGCGTGATATTGTTGATGCTTATATATGCTTGCGTGCTTATGCGTGCTTTATATATCGCATTTTCGCACCCTGATGTTTATAGTCGATTGCTGGCAGGTGCACTTGCGATGTCTTTTTTCGTATATATTTTTGTCAATGTCGGCATGGTTGGCGGCATCTTACCCGTTGTTGGGGTACCTTTACCTTTTATCAGTTATGGCGGTACTGCTATCGTGACGTTAATGGCAGGTTTTGGCCTACTAATGTCAATTCATACTCACAAATCCAGCTAAGCCATAGCAGGTATTATTTACAATCTATTCACCTGTAAAGTTCATCTTTAATAACCAATATTACATTCGATAATCACGATAAACTTGGGTTTAAATGTCTATATAACTCCCTTATATAGACAGGGTTAAAATGGTACGTTAACAAATTTGCCTAGAAACTGAAGCAAAATGTGCTTGCCTAAGTAATCTAATGTAATAGCGAAATTGCTCAAATTAAATGAATATCTACTTTTTTAAGCCTTTCTTATTTGTCATTAATTCTCCATAAATTACTATTAAAACCTTAACTTTCTTGCTTTAGAAATAACCATAAGTTGTTGTTATTTATAGCTATTATTCTTCTTATGTTTTGGCAAAACCCAGATGAAGCCCTATTAGTGACCGATTAGTACTGTTAGGTTTTATTCCTTGTTTTTTACAAATAATTGCGTTACCCTCCTTTTATTGTAGTTTGATACACAACGCGTACATAGCTACTAAGAAAGATATCATTTAATTATATTGCAGTTGTAGCTCGTCCGTATAGTTAGCAAATTGTAGATTTTGGGCTTGCAAAGTTAGTACTTAATTAACGGTTTAATAACAAAGTAATACGCAACATACTTTAAACCCTTTATTAACTTAGCAATGTAAAAAAGTCCTTTATCGATTGGTGCAACCTTACTTTGGTTGTTTGATTACTATTTTTAACTATCATTTGAGCGTGTCATAAGTGGGTTTTGCGAGTCGTATATAACGATAATTCCCGAGCCACTTATGATGATATAAATGAAAATTACCATATGTTAGAGCTTATAAAAGCCCATATTTACTATCATCGTGATAAAACAGATAGATGATAGAGCGGCTTTCGAGTTTGCGGCACTGTTAGAGTGGTCTAATATTGTCTCGCTCCCTCTAAGAGGTTTTAGAGTTAGGTTCTAATGTATACGCTATAGAGGTATTTATGAATAAGCGTTTATCTGGTTTACTTACAATGTCAGCCGTTTTATTTGCTGGCTCTGCAATCGCTACTAATGCAAATGCTGTAGAATCAAAAACCTCCCTTGCAACGATTTCGCAAGATAACGCCTCCCGTATTGACCGTGTACTCGGTGAACTTAGTCGTCAACATGACGGCGCATCAAGCTTAGTTAAGTCTGCTCGTCAGCCTACTTCATTAGCCCTTAGCAGCTCATTGCTCGCCAGCGACACTGCCCAAGTATCTAATGATGAAGATGTTTTAGAGCGCTTAACGGCAGTCGCTTCTAATTCTGTAAGCAAATTCAAACAAACTGGTTTGGCTTCTTGGTATGGTCGTCAATTTCATGGCCGTAAAACTGCCAGTGGCGAAACCTTTGATATGAATGGCTTAACCGCTGCTCACCGCTCGTTACCCTTAAACTGCTACGTTAAAGTTACCAATAAAACCAATGGCAAAAGCGTCGTCGTTAAAGTAAACGATCGTGGTCCATTCCATGGTAACCGTGTGATGGATTTATCTTACGGTGCTGCCAAGCAACTTGGTATTACCAATAAAGGTGTGGGTAACGTCTCTATTGAGCGTGTTTCAGGTCCCTCTTCTTAAACCATTAACGTTTTAGACCATTCGCGGTTTAAACCTTTAACGGTTTTTTATCGAAAAGACTGCTTAACGTTAGTTTTAAAAAAAGCGCCTAACTCATTTAAAGTTAGGCGCTTTTTCGTTTTTAACGTTTAACGTTTAACGCTAAATAGTTAACATAGGATAGCTTTTAAAAACTATAACTCAAATGCGCTTTCAATCGCATCATCGAGACGCTCGACCGCGATGACATTGATACCCTTAAACTGCGGCGCATCTTTGGCAGGCGCATTGGCTTTAGGGATAATCGCGTGTTTAAAGCCGTGTTTCATCGCCTCCTTTAGGCGCTCTTGTCCGTTAGGAACCGGTCGAATCTCCCCTGATAAGCCGACTTCACCAAAAACGGCAAGTGATGAGGGTAAAGGCTTTTCTTTAATACTAGAAGCACAAGCCAATAGTACGGCCAAATCAGACCCGGTTTCAATCACCTTAACGCCACCAACGACGTTTACATACACATCTTGTCCGCTGGTATGAATACCGCCGTGACGATGCATGACCGCAAGCAGCATTGATAGGCGCTGAAAGTCGAGCCCTAAAGCCATACGCCTTGGTGAGCCTTGTGAGTCATCAACCAAGGCTTGTACTTCGACCAGCAGGGGTCTGGTGCCTTCACGGCTTACCATCACCACAGAACCCGCTACGGGCTTATCATAACGGCTTAAGAATATCGCTGAGGGGTTGGCGACTTCTTTAAGCCCCATATCGGTCATGCCAAAAATACCCAGCTCATTAACCGCACCAAAACGGTTTTTTACCGCGCGAATCATACGAAAGCGGGAATCGGACTGACCTTCAAAATATAAAACCGTATCAACCATGTGTTCGAGCACACGTGGCCCTGCCAGCGTGCCTTCTTTGGTCACATGACCGACTAAAAATAGTGCCGTGCCAGTTTGCTTCGCATAACGGGTCAAAATAGCTGCCGACTCACGAATTTGACTAACGCCGCCTGGGGCAGAATTAATGGCATCGGTATAAATAGTCTGAATCGAGTCAATAATAGCAATCGCCGGCTGCTCTTGGGTTAAAGCCGCACAAATGGTTTCAACATTGGTCTCCGCGAGCACACGTAATCTATCCGCTGGCAAATCTAAACGCTTGGCGCGCATCGCTACTTGGGCGAGCGACTCTTCACCCGTCACATACAGCGCGCTACCTGCCAATGAATCAGCCTTTGCCATGTTGGTCGCAGTTTGCAGCAAAATCGTCGATTTACCGATTCCTGGGTCACCGCCGATCAAAACGACCGAACCGGCCACCAGTCCGCCGCCCAACACTCGATCAAACTCACTAATGCCAGTGGGCAGGCGTGTATCTAGTGTCACGCTTACCGCATTGAGTGGCATGACCGCACTGTGTGTACCCGAATAATTGCCAGCAGGTGCACCCGCACTACGAGAAACCGCTCGGCTAGCATTCGCTTTTGCGCTACTCTTATTATGGTGCGGCATACTGACATTTGGTGCTTCTACCAAACTGTTCCATTCACCGCAGTCTGTACACTGCCCCGCCCATTTGCCAAAATGCGCCCCGCACTGTTGACAGACATAACTGCTTTTATTTTTTGCCATAACGTATGAACCTTATTGAACTGGTCAATCGAAAGTAATAAATCGCGAATAATAAATAGAATTCTAGAATGCTCTATACGAGCTTAAGTGTAAGACTAAGAGAAAGAATGAACGTGCCTTTTTTAATAACCAGGCATTAGATTATGAGAGATAGATAGCAATTTATAGTGGGCATGGATGTTAAGAGAAAATAGACAAATATTCGTTACACCCTACAATGATAAGATATTTGGCTAATGATTCAAACAAGGCTTTATACAGGCTCACCTCTACTAAATAGCGAAGTGCTTATACGCGAAAGTCTTTACCAAGATAGACAGATTTTACCAAATCATTCTCTAACACTTCACATGATGTCCCTTCCGCAATGATGGCGCCTTCTGAAACGATATAGGCTTTTTCGCAAATGGCGAGGGTATCGCGCACGTTATGGTCGGTGATGAGTACACCAATACCGCGATTTTTTAGGGTTAAAATAACATCTTTAATATCACTAACAGAGATAGGGTCAACACCAGCAAACGGTTCATCTAATAGGATAAATTTTGGATTGGCCGCCAAAGCACGCGCAATCTCGCAGCGGCGGCGCTCACCGCCTGAGACACTCATACCCAATGATTTGCGTACATGTTCTAAATGGAACTCGCCGATCAACTTTTCAAGCTCTTGACGCTGCTCAGCGGCACTTAACTCTTTACGAGTTTGCAGAATGGCTAAGATATTATCTTCAATGGATAATTTACGAAAAATAGAAGCTTCTTGCGGCAAATAGCCAATACCAGCACGCGCGCGCTCATGCATGGCATATTTTGATAAATCCATTTTTCCTAAGGTAACGCGACCCTTATCCATATTGACCAGTCCGACCACCATATAAAAGCTAGTAGTTTTGCCCGCGCCATTTGGTCCTAATAATCCAACAACTTGCCCTTGCTCAACAGAAAATGATACATCCTTTACCACCCAGCGTTTGCCGTAGCGTTTGCCCAAATTTTGCATTGTTAAACGGGCGACAGGCTCGGAGCTATTGGTTGCCGCTACAGAACCATTATTAAGCTCGTTGCTATGAACTTCGTTGCTATGAATTTCATTAGTCTTAACAACATTGTTTTTAATATCGCTCATCACTTACCTGTCAATTACTGTTAAAGTTGCAAAATTTTTAGTATTACTATCGCTTACTTTTATATTAAAAATACTGTGCTTAGCGTATGCTGCTTCGGTTGCTGCCGCTATTGGGCGGGAAGACCAATTCTACGCGCTGACTGCCACCAGCAGTTGCTTCTACATCGCCAGCTTTTAAGCTATAACGAATGACATTACCGGCAAAACTGGCGCCATTTTGTACCAATTTTGCATTACCCGTGAGCGTCACGATACCCGTGACCGCATTATAATCAATCTTATTGGCCTGCCCTTTTGCCAAGCCCTTTTCTTGCGTCACTACCTGCTGCATAGTGGCTGGACGGCCGGTGGCGACTGCCGAATTGATACTACGGCCTTGCGAGAGGTTGACCGTAATATCATCGGCGGTCATTTTGAACGTACCCTGCGTAATCACGACAGTACCTGAATAGCTGGTGATACCTGTACGTTCACTATAAGTAGCCTTATCCGCCAACAGCTTAATAGGCTGATTGGCATCTGATGGCAAGGCATGGCTGTATAACGGCAATGCTAACAACATTAGCATCGGTAGCGTTCGTAAACCTTGTGTTACTTGGATAGAGCGTGTCGATAGCAAGCGTAAAGTAGGCAAAAAAGTAGATTTCATAAAAGTTACTCGTATCATTATGGGTAGTGGCATTTGCAAACTTCCTGCTAGGTGCTGCTGTTAAAATAAAGCTTTATCTTGGCGTTTCGCGGGCGTAAATGCAACCGCGACTTGACCAAATTCATAGTCCCCAGTTTCAAGGTTGGCTTTCATGCTTGACGCCTCGAAGCGGTTCATCCCTTGTTCGACTTTTACTGGCGCATCACTATAGACTTGACCTGTTTTGGTATTGCCTTTTAAGGTAGTGCCCATGACTTTAATCGGCTCAATATCAGACTCGCCCGCTTTGCCTTCGCTAACTAAAGTAAAACCACCTGATAAGCTCATCTCACCTGTCTGTTGACTGATGGCAGCGCTGCCCGCTTCAACGCGGTAACGCTGCTCGTCTGATGGCTCCCAATTCATGGTGATGCCTTTCATCTCATCTTTATTGGTCACAGGATTATGGGTCAAGGATTCTGCACTCAGCTCGTACTCGGTCTCACCTTTTTCATTGGTCTGTACCGCCTTAATGTCAGTGGCTTCATAATCTACATCCGTCGGTTCCATACTAACGGGCGGCGTGATCTCCCCTTGCTGCTTAAAGAACCAGCCAGCAATCACAGCAATAATCAACGCCAAAACGATTAAAACACGAGTATTCACGATAAGTTATCCTCAGGTTTCGCTGCATCAAGCGTATAGTGCGCGATAAAATCTTGATAATGACCATGACCTTTTAAAATAAGATCACATATTTCCCGCACTGCGCCAGTACCGCCTGCACGCGTGGTCACCATATCACTGCGTTTTATCACCTCTTGATGGGCATTTGGAACAGTAGCAGCAAAACCAACGGTTTGCATCGCTTTAATATCCGGTAAATCATCGCCCATATAAGCACAATCAGCAGCGGTGATATTAAGCTCAGCATCAAGCGTCGCTAATAGCTCATTCAATGCAATCAGCTTATCATCGCGACCTTGGACGATATAATTGACACCCATTTCAGCAGCACGCTTGTCTACCATAGGACTGCTACGACCAGTAATAATAGCGGTTAAAATACCATAGCGTGCCAACGATTTGACACCGACACCGTCCTGTACCGAAAAGGCTTTGGTTTCAGTACCGTTGGCATCATAAATAATTTGACCGTTTGACAAGATACCATCAACATCCATGACCAATAACTTTACTTGTCCGGCCTTTTTTATTAAGTCTTGCATCAATTTTCTCTTATTAATGATTTTATTATGAGACGTATTCTTATTAAATACTCTTTTATTAAGGCTTTTTTAATATGTTACTTCTTAATTGTGCCCATTATTAATACAGCGTTTATTAAAATAGAGCTACTTAACACCGGCTTGTAATAAGTCATGTACCGTAATAATGGCCTCCAAACGCTGTTCCTCATCGATAATCAGCAGCTGGCTAATGCCGTTTTCATTCATCACACTTAAAGCATCGGAAGCGCGCATATCCTTACTGACGCGGCGTGGATTGCTGACCATCAGCTCACGCATCGGGGTTTGCAAATCAATGCCTTTTTCTAAGCCGCGGCGCAAATCACCATCGGTAAATACACCGACGACTTTTTGCTCGTCATCAGTTACCACTGTCATACCTAAACGCCCAGAAGACATGGTAAATAAAGCGTCTTGTAACGGTGCTTGTTGATTAATAAGCGGTAAATTTTCTGAATTGGTATGCATTAAATCTTCGACCCGCGTCAGCAACTGGCGTCCTAGGGCGCCTGCAGGATGCGATAAGGCAAAGTCTTCTGAAGTAAAATTACGTGCATGTACCAAAGCCACAGCCAACGCATCGCCCAATGCCAAGGTCGCTGTGGTACTAGAAGTCGGGGCAAGGTTGAGCGGGCAAGCTTCTTGTGATTTACCAAGCGTCAAAATGATATCCGCCGCTCGTGGTAGCATACCGCGTTTGTCTCGACTAATACTAATCAGGGGAATATTTAGACGCTTAACCACGGGCAGCAGCATTCTAATTTCATCTGACTCGCCCGAGTTTGAGATAGCCAGTAGGACATCGCCCTGCACCAACATCCCCAAATCGCCATGCCCCGCTTCCCCAGGATGCATAAAAAACGCTGGCGTGCCCGTAGAAGCAAAAGTCGCCGCTATTTTACGACCAATCAGACCCGATTTGCCCATCCCGGTCACGACCACACGTCCTTTGCAGGCTAGGATAATATCGCAGGCTTGAGCAAATCTATCATCGATTTGTTCCGTTAACAATGCTAGCGCTGCTATCTCCGTATGAATTGCTTCGATAGCAGTGCTAATAAATTGTTGATGGGTCAGGTTGCGGTGCGGATTACTCATACGTTAGCTCTATATTTTCGGTGAATCAATGAAACATTTTACTATACTATGGCTGATATTAATAATATAGGGCAAGACGTCGCTTTCATCATTGCCTACTTACTAAGTAGGGTAAATAGTCGCTTGCTCAGCCATGATTATACGTCTATTTATACAAAAAAAACCCACTATAATTAATAGTAGGTCTTAATCAGCTATACAACATTTTAATAACATACTTTCAATCAAATACACACTAGATAGCGTTATTTATTGATTGCTATCGTCTATATCATCGTTTGATTTGTTTTCAAACATAGCATTGTCTGAAGAATTGTCAAAGCCACGATCTTGACCAAAGCCGCCGCGCTCAAAGCCGCGCTCTTGACCTTGTCCAAAGCTACCTCGCTCAAACCCACGATCTTGACCTTGACCAAAACCGCCACGATTAAAGCCACTACGATTGGCAAAGCCGCGCTCTTCAAAACCGCCACTACCAGCAAGGTTACTACCACGCTCAAACCCACTACTCATACCACCTTGGTAACCAGCAGGTGCGCCCGTTGAGGTTTGCGTACCCGTGCCAGTCGTCGTGCTGCTTCTAGGATTACGAGCTGGCACAACTGTGGAAATGGCATGTTTATAAACCATTTGACTCACTGTATTTTTTAACAACACCACATATTGATCAAATGATTCAATTTGACCTTGCAGCTTAATACCGTTAACTAAAAAAATAGAAACAGGAATGCGATCTTTGCGCAACGAGTTCAAAAACGGGTCTTGTAAAGTTTGTCCTTTTGACATGACATCTCTCCTAAATATTATATAATTATTTTTAGTGCCAATTATTATAAGTATTTCTTTAATTATAATGGCTAAGGGCAGATACAATAATAAGTTTTATTTATAAAACGTATCTAAATAAGCACTAATTCTTGTTAAATAATTTCACTTTACCGTGAATACGTTATTATTGTAAATAATTAAGTAACCGCTTATTTTTTAAGACTTCCTACCAACAAAAGTTAATTAACGACCGTTAAAAAAGCAATGATACCGATATAATTCACACTATTTTACTATGATTTAAATCATAGCAGTTATCCAACCTTTATTTTGAAACTAATTGTCATTATTTTTTACGGGGCTAATTAACGCGCTTTATATGATTTGGTTTTAGTATAAATACTCTCTTACTTGGGTCATAGTAGCAAACGTTTTTATTTTGATATCACCGCGCATAAGCTTGTCATCGTTTTCATTTAGCTTTGTTGCAGTATTTGACGCATTATCAGGCAAATTGGGCAACTGAGTAAGTTTGCGCAGCCAAGTATATTGACGCTTCGCCAGCTGTCTGGTCGCATATAATGCCTTATTTTGCATTTGCTGACAAGCAAGTGCCTCGGTTTGAGCGCTGAGCGTCAATGGCTGATCGAGCGCTTGAGTAGTGGTATCTTGTGGTCGTTTACTTGCACTCGCCGCTTCTACTTCTGAAAAGGCGTCATAAAATTGCGCTTTATCCAAGTGCGGCTGTTTAAATATTGGATGCTTAATATGGACTAGGTATTCTAATACTTGGCGATAACCAACGCAGCGCATAGAGGGTAAGTTTGGTGTCAAAGGGTACTGCTCAAGCAATCCGATCACTTCCGCCACTAGCCCATCATGCCACATTATATCCAAACGTTGCTCGATACGCTGATGTAGCCATGAACGTTCTGGCATCACCGCCAGCGCATGCCATTGCTGATTGGGATTACGCGCCAAGGCATGTTTGGGCTTTTGCTGCCAGTCACTGATGGGTATATTGGTTTGCAGATAAACTTCAACCGCGCGCGTGATACGCTGAGTATCGGTCGCATTAAGACGCTCGTGGCTTATCGGATCTATTTTCCCTAGATAATCATATAGTGCACCAATACCTTCGTCTTGCCGCCACTGCTCCACACGCGCGCGCACGTCATCATCACTGTCAGGCACGGGCGATAGCCCATCAATAAGCGCCATGTAATACATCATAGTACCGCCAACGAGCAAAGGTATTTTACCTTTCTTATGACAGCTATCAATTAAATGAGCAACATCATTAACGAATTCAGCGACACTATAGCTTTGCATCGGGTCAATGATATCAACCAAATAATGCGGATAACGTGCCAACTCTGCAGCGGTTGGTTTGGCTGTACCGATATTCATATCACGATATATCAATGCTGAATCGACCGAAATCAGCTCATAACGCCCAGTATCGTATAGCTCATACGCTAGAGCTGTCTTGCCACTCGCCGTCGGTGCCATCAAGCACACCACGCTATTATCTGCCAAATTGGGATTGAGGCGATAAGATGAGCTAGCAGACGAGATTTGCATAGGATTACCTTTATTTTTTATAGGACTACTAAAACGTGTCCTCACTCTAATCAATGGACATCTAAATGGCTGTAGATGATAGCATCAACGCGATTAAACGCTGGTTATTTATAGACTTAAAAGCATGTTTAGCAAGTAAGTCTTCGATATCTGCGTTAAATGCCCATAAATCTTCTGTAGACATTTTTGTGGCTAAGTCAGTAAGCTGCTGATTGACAGCATTCGCATCATTAAATAAAACCTGCTCTCTAAATACATCTGACTCAAACAATAAGCTTAATTGCGCCTGCCATATTTCAGCGCCAATCAGCAAAAATTGGCTGCGACTATAAAACAGCAACCATGGTAGCGTTTTATGACTGACATTTTTAATTGCATCTAAATCATGACCCGTATTTAAAATAACCTCCAAACAATATGGTAAAGGAGCATTTTTTATCGATAGATTTTGTGACGTATTGACCGTGCTTATTAATGTGCTACCCGAATTTATATTTTCAGTAAAAGTTGCCTGTTCTGATTGAGCATTATCGGTATTTTCTGACAACTGATATGGCTGTTTGGGCGCTTGTACTTGCTGACTTTTCGCTGAATAAATGGTTGATGACGTCTGTTGCCTTACAGTAGCAAAGGCGTTATTGATAGATAGATGATTATCTAATACCTGACTACTTTCATCAGCGGAATTGATGGTCTGATTGATGTTCTGTTTGGTAGCAAACGTTTTAAGCTTTGCTTGAATCGCATGACTAAGATGCGCCATGATGTTATTTAGCGGGCTGATTTTGATACGCTGTTTGGACGGATGGACATTGATATTGAGCCAATCAGTTGGCAGATCAAAATACAGCGCGTAGCCAATACCTGCTAACTGCGCACTTTGGGCAAGTTGACGCAGCTGATTGCTAATCAACGCTTCTTTTACCAACCGTCCATTCACATAAATTAATTTTGGAAAAGTACTTTGAGAGTCATTGCTAAGCCATAACCAACCGTTGATGTTCGCTTGACCAGCAAAGTTATTATTCACATAGTCTTTAGGCAATTGCATCAAACTGGTAAGGTCGATGGATATTTCTAAGGCGTTGTCCGTTAATGGTAACCCAGTCGCTTGCTCAAGACGTGATAAAGGCAAACGATGAGCGTTATTGTTGCTGCTATTGGTATTATCGTTATAATTTGCAGACATTGCTCTTGAAGACAGCGATAACCGCTTTTTATTGTCATGAAACAAGGCTAGCGCCACATCTGCACGCACCAAAGCCACTTCGCGGACAATGGTTTCGATATGACCGAACTCGGTCGCAATAGATTTTAAGTTGCCGCGGCGTGCGGGCACATTAAAATATAAATCTTTAACCGCGATGGTCGTGCCGCGTTGATGCACGACTGGCACCAATTTTGGCACCTCGTCCAATACACCGGCAACTTGCAACTGGCGACCAATCCCACTGTCGTCATGACTACTGGTTAAAGTCAAACGAGAAACTGCCGCAGTCGCTGCCAACGCTTCACCGCGAAAGCCCAGTGTGGTAATACCATGCAAATTAGCCACATCGGCCACTTTACTGGTTGCATGGCGAGTAATGGCCATGACCATATCATCAGGATGAATACCCGTGCCGTTATCCAGCACTTCAATCATACCCATGCCGCCTTGGGTAATACGTATCTCAATATTGCTCGCGCCAGCGTCTATCGCGTTTTCAAGCAGCTCTTTGACCACAGCGGCAGGACGCGTCACCACCTCACCTGCTGCTAATTGGTTGATGAGCAGCGGCGATAGTTTTTTGATGCGGCTATTGGAGGGATTATCTGGCATTAATGAGCGTCATACTTTTATAAAACCTCAGAGGCTGTGATGCGGTTTAACCTAAAGGTTAAGAGAGGATAAATCTAAGCCCTGCGCTTGACCGACCTTTGATAGTCGCAGCTCAACTTGGCGTGCCTCTTTATCATTATCATTGCGATCAGCTTGCGTCATATCAATAAACAAACTCGGTGGTGGTAAATAGCTGTCCGCACGGCTGGCCCATTCGATAATAACCAGCGCATTCGGCTCATCTAGATATTCATCAAAGCCAATAAAAGATAGCTCTTCTGGGTCTTGCAGACGATATAAATCTGCATGATAAACAGGTTTAATTGAACCATCATTTTGCTCAATACTATAAGGCTCGACCAAGGTATAAGTTGGGCTTTTGACCGCACCTGTATGACCGAGCGCCTGCAACCAATAACGCGTCAAGGTGGTTTTACCAGCGCCTAAATTACCCGACAGCCACACGCTACCCGATAAGGGCAACGCTGCCAATTGCACCGCCAAGCGCTGAGTATCTGCTTCAGAATGCAGCGTCAAGGTTTTCACATGTTGGTCTTGTTTTATATTATTAGGCATCAAGCTTACCTTCCTTTACTTGCGTTTGTACTTGCATAGTCACGGCTGGATTGATAAAGCTTTCACCGCGAATCAGCTTGGCATATAGCTCGGGGTCATGCCATTCTGCCTTTACTTGCTCGCTGAACTCAAAGTCTTCTAGATGAAGCTCACCCATTTGCGCGTTTGCCACATCTTCTGCAAAGCACTGTGCGTAACCGGTTGCGGTTTCGTGGGCAATCACCGAGTAGACGCTGACATCAGATTCACCGTTTTGCATTTGGGTTTGTTTGAGAATTTCTTGTGCCCAAAAGAAGATGACGCGTGAGAATTGCTCTGCTGACGGCGATACCGGCAAACTGATCCAACGCGCGCTGAATTTTTTACAGGCGGCGATATATTCAGAGTCGTCTTTATTCCAAAAGCAAATCGCATGATCAAAGCTGTCGATAATGTCTTTAATAGACGATTTTAATAGACCAAAATCATACACCATTTGCCCATGGTCTAACCGCTTAGCTTCAAGAATCAGCTCAATCTGATAGCTATGACCATGAATAGAATGTTTGCAGCGCTCAGAGCTACAATTACGCACGATATGCGCATTTTCAAATTTGAACAGTTTACGAATACGCATAATAATTGACCAAAACAGTAAGCTTTACTGTGTTAAACATGAATATTATAAGGGTTTGCCGCGACGACACATCGGCGTGCGGCTCATTATAGCAAATCGTAATGACTGCGTAAGTAGTCACTTACTAATAGCAATATTGGCAAAATCCATTCACTAATGACGTGGTGCAAACATAATAATTGCCATGCCTAAGAGCGCGACGATAGAACCCAATATATCCCACGTGGTTGGTCTGATGCCGTTCACCGTCCACAGCCATAAAATCGCCATCGAAATATAAACACCGCCGTAAGCAGCATAAACGCGACCAGCGGCGGTGGGATGTAAGGACAGCAGCCAAACAAAAGCGACCAAACTGAACGCACCTGGAACCAGCAGCCAAATCGACTTACCTTCTCGCAACCATAAATAAGGCAAATAACAACCGATAATTTCTGCCAATGCAGTCAGCGCAAACAGTCCAACGGTTTTTAATTCAGTCAAACCAACCACTCCTAAACCGTGATAAATCCTGTCATATATTGCACGGCATTACCAGAAATTAGCACCCTATCGCCTGCAACGACGCAGTTTAAAATACCGCCTCGTTTTGATGCTTGATAAGCTATTAATTCATCTTTACCCAAACGCTCTGCCCACAGTGGTGCGAGCCCCGTATGAACCGAACCCGTCACTGGGTCTTCATCGCCACCATTGGCAGGCCAAAAATAACGTGAAATAAAATCGTAATCCTTATAGTCAGCGGAGGTGGCCTGACAGGTGACCACCACATTTAACGGCGCGAGTTGTTTTAATTGCTCGTTATCACGCGTTACGTTTAAGACATCGGCTTCAGCATTATAAATCACAAAATAGGCTTGAGTGTTTTTATAAACTTCGACTGGTGCAACAGACAATCCTGCCAACAAGCTATCGGGAATATCTTTAACCTTTTCCGGCTTAGTATTAGGAAAGTCCATTTGTATTTTGCCATCGTCTGTTTGCACGATGGTCAATATACC
This sequence comes from Psychrobacter sp. UBA6291, assembly GCF_002439405.1. NCBI lineage: Bacteria > Pseudomonadati > Pseudomonadota > Gammaproteobacteria > Moraxellales > Moraxellaceae > Psychrobacter > Psychrobacter sp. UBA6291. Next base: position 33,793 of record NZ_DJUD01000061.1, read on the forward strand.
AACGGCTTTGGCGTAAAATTTAATGGTTTCTACATCAGGATTTTTGTTAAATAACACAAAGGCTGACGCCAAGGTTGCATGCCCGCAAAATGCAATCTCAGTTAAAGGAGAAAACCAGCGAATATGATAAATGCCGTCATCATCACGTACAATAAAAGCTGTCTCCGACAAATTATTTTCAAAAGCAATAGACTGCATTAACTTATCGGCAAGGCAATTATCTGTGATAATAACGGCTGCTGAATTGCCTTTAAAAACGGTATCCGTAAAAGCGTCGACGACATTGATTTCTAGTTGCATATTATGCTCTTCTTTTTTATTAACATTAATTTTGGCTATTTTTTATCCCGCTGTTTATACCCAACGTCTGACTTTTGCCTTGTAAGTCTGATAAGCTTTGCCAAATTTCTGAGCCAAAATCCGCTCTTCTGGCTGGATTTGAAAGCGGGTCATATAAAGTATAAAGATGGGCAACAACACAAAGGCAAGAAAGTGCGACAGATACAATGCCCAGCTAAATAATATAAGCACCAAGCCTACATACATCGGATTTCGGCTATATTGATACACACCACTAGTCACTAAGCTTGAAACTTTTTCAAGCGCTTGCGGATTGGGTGTGGTCTGCGCTTTTTTAAATTGAGTAACACCTAAAATGGCGCTACCCAGTCCTATAGCGCCCAAACCTACTGCCAATGCCGCAGAGCCTTTCAAAGAAAATTTCAAAGCAGGTGCGACTTTAGAGACACCAGCCATGGCCGCTGCGGTGACGATAACTTGCGCGACTGGCGGTACTTTTAGCTCTAGAGAATTCATCTTGACTCCTTATAAATGCAATTTTATAAATAAGACCTTATATAGAATTAAATAATGAATGAGCGCTTAATTACTTATTATAGTATTCAGTGTTTATTTAGCTTTTCGCCTTTTATTCTTCATTAGTTAAACACTTTACACCGCTGTTGTCCCTACTCTACAAGTTTTAAGTGATGATTGATATTAGAATGAGCGGCTTTATTATCCATAGAAGGTTATAATTGCTATTTGTTTCATTTTTACCCTTTACTCTAGTGAAGGTGTTGTTTCTAAGATGTAGTTGAACTTAAATGAGGAAGTTAGCGTCATGATGCGTATTGGATTGTTCTTATTAACCAACTTAGCGGTGATTGTGGTTTTTAGCATCGTGTTTGGTATTTTATCCAGATTTTTTGGGATTGGCGGCGTCCATGGCGCAGGCGGGCTAAATTATACTAGCCTTGCTATTATGTGCGGTATATATGGCATGGTCGGCTCGATGGTCTCGCTATTTATCTCAAAATGGATGGCAAAAAAATCAACGGGCACAGTAGTCATCGAAACGCCAAGAAATGCTACGGAAAAATGGCTGGTTGATACTGTCGCTAAACACGCACAGGCGGTAAATATTGGCATGCCGGAAGTGGGAATTTTTAATAATTCGCAGCCAAACGCGTTTGCAACCGGTTGGAACAAAAACCAAGCATTGGTCGCGGTCTCCTCAGGGCTACTACAAAGCATGACACCCGATGAAATAGAAGCCGTGCTCGCGCATGAGATCGGTCATGTGGCCAATGGCGATATGGTCACCCTTGCGCTCATTCAAGGGGTGGTGAACGCCTTTGTCATGTTCTTTGCGCGTATTATTGGTAGCTTCGTCGACCGTACTGTCTTTAAAAATGAAGGGGATGGCCCAGGTATCGGTTATTTCATCACCAGTATCGTGATGGATATTTTACTGGGGTTTTTGGCGTCTGCTATCGTCATGTGGTTCTCGCGCCTACGTGAATTCCGTGCTGATGAGATGGGCGCAAAGCTTGCCAGCCGTGACAAAATGATTAGCGCACTGGATGCCTTGCGTCCTTCTGAGCAGCGTCCAGACCAGATGCCTGAGAGCATGAAAGCGTTTGCAATATCGTCAGGGCAGTCTACGGGCTTTAGTGTCGCTAACCTTTTCCGCTCACATCCAACGCTTGATGAACGTATTGCGGCGTTGAGAAAGTATAATCCTAGCAAGGCTTAAGCCGCAGCCCTAACATACATGACAGATGATAGCGGATAGCAGGATTGACGCTGCTATTATCTGCATCGTTTTACCGTTATAAAAAATCAACTTTTACCTGTTACTCCTACTGCCGCGGTGGTTGTGCTCACATCTGTCTTTGGCGGACTGGTAATAAAAGTCAGGTACGCTTCGTATTGTTCAAGCACATCATCAATCACTTGCTGCTTGGTCAAGCCCATCAAATCATAACCGCCAGAGCCGGTTTGCGTCGTTACCTCTAAACGATAATAAACATCGCTAACTGGTGACATCTTGCCACTAAAGGTCGGTGACGGCGTCTCGACCATAGACACTTGATAATAAAAGTCGTTTTGGGCGTCAGTAGATACCTTTAATAATGGCCCACCAACATCAATATCGCCCGCTATATGAGGAATATTATCACGATCAATCTTATAACCTTGGCGCTCAAACTCATTGGCGACATCGTTTAGCGCCGGACGGACGACACGCTCAAGAAATTGCTCCGTTTCTCGTTTGCTCGGATAAGCCAGCATTTGTCCCAAGCGCTGCTTCCAAGAACGCTCCGGTATATGCCCGCCACTTGGCGTAACAGAAGGACGACGCAGCACCGTACCTTCGCGCTCAGCCCGTTCTATTTTTAGCGCTTTAGAAAAAGAGAACATCACCAGATAAACAATAATCGTCACAGGAAGAGCAAAGATAAGCGTGGCATATTCCATGGTAATGACGCCGCCTGCAATCAACATAGAGATGGTCAATACTGCCGTCAACACCGCCCAAAAAATGCGTAGCCACTTTGGGCCATCCTCGCTTGGATCAGGGATAGAGGTTGAAAAGTTCGACATCACCATCGCCCCTGAGTTAGCACTGGTGATATAAAACAGCAATCCTGAAAGCGTCGCTAACGCTATCAAAATAGTCGCTCCCGGAAACAGCTCAAGTAGCGCGTACCAACCGCGCTCTGGGCTTTGAACCGCAAGCTCGGCAAAGGCGGTATTGCCTTGTAATACCTCATAAAGGGCGGAGTTACCAAAGAAAGAAACGATGATAAAGTCACATAATACCGGCACTGTAATCGCGGCAATGACAAACTCACGTAATGTGCGTCCACGCGAAATACGCGCCAAAAACACCCCAACGAACGGTCCCCATGCGAGCCAAAACGCCCAAAAGAACAGCGTCCAGCTACCCATCCAGTCGCTACTACCAGGTACATAGGCAAAGGTTTTAAACATCCTAGCAGGGAGTGTGACAAAGAACTGACCCAAATTTTCGACTAAGGCATTTAACAAAAACGCCGTCTCGCCAGCGATTAGGATAAACGCCATCATTGCCACCGCGCTCCATAGATTGAGCTCGGAGATCCAGCGGATACCGCGATCAACCCCTGAAGTAGTGGCCAAAATGGTCAAAACAACCGCGCCAACCACGAGGGCAATCTGTAACGTTAAGCCTTCTTCAAAACCAAATAACTTTGAGAAACCAACGTTTAAAAGTACCACGCCGATACCCATCGTCGTCGCCACGCCGAACACTGTGCCGACTAAGGCAAGAATACTAATACCATGACCGATAGGACCTTTTACCCGCTTACCGAGCAGCGGATAAAGCGCCGCCCGAATGGATAAAGGCATGCCCCAACGGTAGGCAAAATAACCCATTGCCATACCAAGCAGTGCATAAATAGACCAGCCGGCAATGCCGTAATGGAACATTGTCCAAACCACAGCGTCTTGCATAGCAGCAGCACTTGCTCCTTCACCAGACGGCGGGGTCAAATACTGTACGACGGGGCCAGTGACTGAAAAAAACAGCATGTCAATGCCTACCCCAGCGGCAAATAACATCGCTGCCCACGTTCCCAGTTTATACTGTGGCCGCGAATCATCAGGCCCAAGGCGTATGCTACCTGCTTTAGACAGTGCTACCCACAGCACAAAACCGATGACCATCACCATGGTAATCACGTAATACCAGCCAAGATTGGTCGCAATCCAATCAACGACTGTTTTCATCGTTGTACTGGCATTGATAGGCATCAAAATTGCCCATATCGAAAACGCCACAATCACAACTGATGAGACAATCAGTACGCTCCAATTAATATGAGCCACACTGTTTTCTGACAGCTCCTGCGCTCCTTTTTTCAGATCGCTGCGGGAGATTGGCACATCTTCATCAAACGGTTTTGATTGGCGTTCTGTACCGCCAAACTGCCTGCGCTCAAACGGCGGGCGCGAGCTTTCGCTAGGCTCATTTACTGATGGATTATTTGACTCGTCAGCCTCCCTTAAGCCATCGTCATTCGGTTTGTCGCTCATTTATATTCCTTATTTTTATATGACTGTCCGTATTAGGTTCACTATATTCTACCCCTAGTTTAATGTCATTATGCTGAATGTGTTTATCCAATGATGATACAGGCTTAGCGTCAGTAGTAAAGCATCGTGAGAGGAAATCATACGTATGAAACTATTTAAAGCTAAAGTAATGAAAAAGGTTAAAGCCAAAGTAATGAAAAAGGGCACTTGCATTCACTATAAAGTTTCTTGCATAAAAAAGCCCACCTAACGCTCTTATCGAGAAATTAGACGGGCTTTTTTATGGCTTAATATATATTACATATCAAACTCAAGCGCTCTATCACCGTTGGCGTCTTGGATACGCGTTGGCAAACCAATCTCATTTAGCAAGTTGATAAATGGCTTGGCATCAAGTTCTTCAACGTTGACCATTTTGCCCGCATCCCACTCGCCCGTCGCGACCAACATTGCAGCGGCAACAGGTGGCACGCCTGCAGTATAAGAGATGCCTTGGCTACCGACTTCGTTATAAGCGTCTTTATGATCAGAGATATTATAAATAAACACCTCGCTATCAACGCCATTAATCTTGCCTTTAACCTTACCCCCGATACAAGTCTTACCCGTATAATTGGGCGCTAATGAGCTTGGATCCGGCAGTACGGCTTTGACCACCTTAAGCGGAATCACTTCTTGCCCTTCAGCAGTCATCACCGGCTGCTCGGACAATAGACCTAGGTTTTGGAGCACAGTAAACACATTGATATAATGCTCACCAAAGCCCATCCAAAAGCGGATATTTGGCACATCTAGGTTAGCCGATAAAGAATGAATCTCGTCATGACCACTTAGGTAACTGTTTTGCTCGCCAACGACTGGCAAATCATCGGTACGTTTGACTTCAAACATCTTATTCGACTGCCACTTACTGTCTTGCCAAGAATAAACCGTCCCAGTGAACTCACGGAAATTAATCTCAGGGTCAAAGTTGGTGGCAAAATACTTACCGTGGCTGCCAGCGTTGATATCGATAATATCGATATCCGTCACCGAGCCTGCATCCATCATGTCATAGCCAAGTCGCGCATAGGCATTGACCACACCAGGATCAAATCCAGCACCCAAAATTGCCGTGATGTTCTTGTCGGCACAGCGCTGTTTACGCTGCCATTCATAGTTGTCATACCATGGCGGTGTCTCACAAATCTTGCGCGGATCTTCATGAATAGCGGTATCAATATAAGCCGCGCCTGTTTCAATACAAGCCTCTAAAACGGTCATATTGACAAATGCCGAACCGACATTGATAACGATTTGAATACCCGTCTCTTCAATCAGCTGTATCAGCGCTTGCGTATCCATCGCATCGACTTGATGGGTATGTAATACCGCAGGCAGCTTAAAGCTATTCTTCTCTTTGACACTTTGGGCGATGGCATCACATTTATCTTGCGTGCGTGAGGCAATATGAATCTCGCCAAGGACGTCATTATGCATCGCACATTTATGCGCGACCACTTGCGCCACACCGCCTGCACCGATGATGAGCACGTCTTTTTTGCTAGGGTTGGTTTGATTTGTGTTCAATGAACAATCCTCCTTTGTGTCCCTGTCGATACCATCGATGGTGGCGAGTCAAAACAGAAACGAGTGAATGATATGCGTGAATTAAAAAGGAAGACCGAGGAAAACCCACGCACCCGTCGGGCAAAGCAGTATTTGGCTACTTGCTTTTGCCCGCGGCGATTATAACAATTTTTACCCACCTTTCGGCAATAATTAATCGATAAGATGACATCTAATTCTATTACTCAAATACCATCACCGTCATCTTAATAGCAAAATTAAGACAAGCTGGCCTTATAATCTTGATAATCAAACTCACGCTGCACATGTATCGACCCATCTAAACGGCGGATAACGATTGCAGGCATACCCACACCATTAAACCAGTTTTTCTTGACCATGGTATAACCGGCAGCATTTCCAAACGCAATGGTATCGCCAATTTTCAAATTACTCGGTAAGGCGTACTCACCAAAAATATCGCCTGCCAAACAAGAACGACCGTAAATAATAGTGTTGTCTGCAGCGCCCTCTTTTTGATCTTTATTTACCGGCATCATATCTATTGATTCTTCATTAATGGACACAATGGGAGCAGACTCGCGATAAATGAGCAAATCAAGCATATGCGCTTCGATAGAGGCATCGACGACGGCAAGATTTTTTTCATTGTGCATAGTGTCTAAGACGGTTGTCACTAATGAGCCAGCGCCGTGAATGCTCGCTTCACCCGGCTCAAGATAGACTTGCACGCCATATTTTTCGCTAAAGCCTTTTAATCTATCAGCCAGTTTTTCGAGTGGATAATCAGGCGCGATAAAGTGAATACCACCGCCCAAGCTCACCCATTCAAGCTGCGCCAGCACCTCACCAAACCTGTTTTCGATATCGGCTAAGCTTGCGCTAAATGCCTCAAAACTATCGTTTTCACAGTTGTTATGAATCATGACGCCAGTGATATCAGCAAGTACGGCGGTAATCTTATCTTTATCATGCTCCCCCAAACGGCTAAAGGGACGCGCTGGATCAGCAATAATAAAGGACGAGTTGCTGGTTTTTGGATTTAAGCGTAGCCCTACTGGAATATTCTGAGCAGCAGCTTTACCTTTAAATGCATTCAATTGCGAGATAGAATTAAAAATAATTTTATCGGCATAGCTTAATACTTCGTCAATTTCATCTGCGCTATAAGCAACGCTATAAGCATGGGTTTCTTTTTTATTATCACTGCCTTTACCTTTACCAAAGGTCTCATAGCCCAACCGCACTTCATTCAATGAAGACGAGGTTGTACCATGCAAATAAGGCTGCATGACATCAAACACGCCCCAAGTGGCAAAACATTTGAGCGCGAGCAAGGCTTTGGCGCCAGATAGCTCGCACAGACGCGCGATAATCTGCATATTGGCAACGATTGCCGCTTCATCAAGCAGATAATAGGGCGTTGCAGGCAAGGATGAGTGACTGGTTTGTAACGGTAAATTTGTATTCATAAGAGGTTACCTAATAGCTGCGGTCGGTATCATGACAGACCTAAATAATTGCGCTATAGTAGACTAAATCCATCATAAATAGAATATCTTATGGCACTCTCGACCGATTATTCTACGGCTAAAAACCCAGCCAATCTATCCCAGCTAGATCCACAAAACATCAGCTTAGAACATCTTGCTGCGGATGCGCGTGCGGTATTGGATTTTTGGTTCGATAAAGACAATGAGCAGTACTGGTTTGCGCAAAATGATGCTTTTGATAAACAGATAAAAGACAAATTTTATAATATTTGGCAGGCAGCAAAACAGGGTGAATGCGTGTCGTGGCGTATCGCAGATGCAGCGACTGATAGCAATAGCTCAGTCACGGCGCTAGCAGGACGCTTGGCAGAAATTATTGTGTTAGATCAGTTTTCGCGTAATTTATGCCGTGAGCAAGCGTGCGCTTTTGCCCAAGATGGCATGGCGCTAGCATTGGCACAAGAAGCCATTGGACAACCATATTTTGATACGCTGCCAGCGCAGTGGCGGAAATTTATTATCATGCCATTTATGCATTCTGAATCGGCCATGATTCATGAGCGCTATCTGCCGCTGTTTAAGCAATTAAATGATGCAACAACCTTAGAGTTTGAAGAGCGTCATAAAGAGATTATCGATAAATTTGGACGCTATCCACATCGTAACGACACGTTGGATCGTGAAACGACTGACGAAGAAGAAGCGTTTTTAAAGCAGCCGAACTCATCGTTCTAAGTATTTTTGGGACTTTGAAGATTTCTGTTGTTAAAGGTTTAAATAAAAAAACCATCTGTTGATTATGAACAGATGGTTTTTTTATGACTGAAAGCATTTTCTTATTTAATTTTGCTTAGGCTATTTCATTAAGCAGTCTCATTCTGCTAGCTAATGATCATTTTTAGGTCAGGCAATATTGGCTTTCGAGCACTTTTCTTACCGGTGCAAAGCTACGTCTATGCGCGGCTAATACGCCATGAGCTGCAATCGCTTCCATATGGGCGCGCGTTGGATAGCCTTTATGCTTGGCGATGCCATATTCAGGATGTTCAGTATCAAGCGCATACATGGTTTGGTCACGGCTGACTTTTGCTAAAATACTGGCCGCCGCGATACTGGTATGTCGGCCATCGCCTTTTACCCATGTTTGGCAGTCAATCGCTGACTCTTGAATACCAAATTTAGTGAGGCTTACATAATCTAAATCTGGACAACGATTGCCATCAATTAATATCTCAAACAGTGTTTTGTCACCCGTATTCAGGTGTTTAGCAACTACCGCCAATAAAACCTCAGTACATAAGCGCATCCCTAGCATGGTCGCTTGCAAGATATTGACTTGGTCGATGACCGCTGGCGGTATATCAGCGACGATGTGCGCGACTGCATGCTGCTGAACCAACGGATAAAGAATATCGCGCTTTTTTTCACTCAGCTGCTTTGAGTCCGTCAGTATAGACAATGGCGTATTTTTTAGTGGCTCATTTTCAATTAAACCTGCCCACGCCGCAGGTAATATTGCCGCAGCGACATCCACACTACCCAGCAGCGGTCCACGCCCTGCTTCGTCAACGCCAATTTGTATGGCTGTTGGTTGCAAGTTTTCTAAACTTAATGAGTATTGCGCAATCAGTTCTGAGATATTGACTTGCCCTGATAACTGTATGGGCGCTGCCAGTTGTATATATTGTCCTTTAATATCAATTTGCTCAATAACTCTTTCAATCTGAACGCTATGCTTAAGCATAACTGGGCTTTTTATATGATTATTTTCTGTAGAAGACATAGTACTCATAACTTTATTATTTCTTAACTTTACGGTTTAAAGAGTTTTTTGCGTGCCTAACATAATTAGCGCTTGATTACTGAGCTTAGTTATTAATCTTGATTACTGAGCTTGATAATTGTCTTGGCTGTCGTAATTTTCTTGACTGACATGACCGTCTTGTCCATTAAAATCATGACTTTGATAACTGTCGCGGTTTTGAACAAACCACTGTTCGATGACGCTATGCGCAGGGTCATGATTGCTTTGTTGTTGCAATGCATACTTGGTATCAATCAGCGCTTTTAATTGTTCAGCGTACGCGCGCGGCTGCAACAAACGCATCACGGTACGACAGATATTATCACCACTTGCCTGCTCTTGGATAAGCTCGGGCACGATTGCGCTGTCTGCCAAAATATTGGGCAAACCGACATAAGGGACTTTGACCAAACGTTTTGCTATCTGATAAGTCAGCTGATTTAATTGATAAATCACCACCATTGGACGCTCAAGCAGCATGGCTTCCAAGGTTGCAGTACCCGACGCTAACATAACCATGTCTGATGCCGCCATCGCCAGCTGACTAAAGGCTGGCTGACTTTCATCATAGACCACCGCAATCGCCGCCCGCAGTTGCTCTGAGCGCTTATCGATCACATCTTGCACGATATATTGATGGTTTTGATCGACAGTTGGAATGATAAAGCATAGCTTAGGATCTAACAGCAAAAGTCTTTGGATACCATCGAGCATAAGCGGCAAAATAGCCGTTATCTCACCACGCCTAGAGCCGGGCATGACGCAAATAAGCTGACTGACCTCATCAAAGCGGTCGATGAAAAACTGCTGCAAGCCATCATTATGCCAGACCAATTCGCTACGGCGCTGATTGATGGGCGTCTCAAGTAAGGTCTGATCAATGGTTCGTAGTAGCGGATGACCGACGCAAATCGCGGGATGATTATAACGCTCGTAGACCGGCAGCTCAAATGGGAATAGGCAAAGTACCAGATTGGTCGCTGCCATAATGTTATGAATACGCGACTCACGCCACGCCCAAATAGAAGGGCTGACATACTGCACGCAAAACACGCCCTGCGGCTTTAATTTCTTTGCCACTCTAAGGTTAAAGTCGGGTGCATCAATGCCGATAAACCAATCAATACTTGCCGTTTTAAATGCCGTCAGCAGCTCTTGACGCGCTTTAAGCAAGTCCGGTAACTGCGCCACTACTTCGACCAAGCCCATCACAGCTAAGCGCGATAACGGAAAAATACTTTGTAGCCCTTGCGCTTGCATCTTTGCGCCGCCAACCCCAACCCAAATAATATCATCACGCAGATTATTCATCTGCTGCATAAAATCTGCACCCAAACTGTCGCCTGACACTTCCCCGGCGACAATCCCTATCACCAGTGGCGAGCTTGTAACCTCAGGCAATTTATCAAAAGCACCATAAGCATCCGGTGCTGGCGTTGTATCAGCAGGTTGGTGAGGCGTAGCAGGATCTGTCATGATAAGCTCTCAATATTAAAGTGGTACAATTTAATTGGTGCCATTTGAGTAGCACAGTTAAATGAAACAAAAGATAAAATGCGTCTATCATAAAAATGATTATATAAAATATAACATAGCTTAACCGTAATAAGATGCCCATTAAAAGGCATCTTGATAGCATTCTATAACGCTCGAACTTAGTCGTTTATATTGCCATCATACGTGACAGTGCTGGAAATAGCTAAAAATAGCGAAATTAGTGCACAAAATCCATTCAGTATCACTCATTTATATCTGCCTATAAACGTTGTGTTTAATGCAAATTTGGACTTAGGTTAGCGATAAAGCATCATTTTCCCTATGCTTTACATTGCCTTATCATTCTTATACACCTATGAATGACAGCATGTTAAGACGGGTTGCAGCGATAAGGTATAACGAAGTTTTGGTCGCCACATTCCAGTTAGCAGTCAATTAACTGTACGACTGCCCTTGTCAACCAGCGCTTTTGTCCGCATAATGAATGTCCCTATAAATCAGCTAGACGATATATAATCATGACAACACCAGCTACTCATAATGCAGATATTGACGACGTGAATATTGAAAAATTCATTCCTTTAATCACACCCGCTGAGCTAAAGTCTGAGCTACCTTTGTCAAATGACGCCTATAACACGGTGCTAAAAGGTCGCAATACCATCCAAGATATCCTTGATGGCAAAGACAAGCGTTTATTTGTGGTTATCGGCCCCTGCTCTATTCACGATATTAAAGCCGCCCACGAATACGCCGATCGCTTAGCCGTATTGGCCAAAGAGATTGAAGACAGCATCTTCGTTGTGATGCGCGTTTATTTTGAAAAGCCGCGTACCACGGTTGGCTGGAAAGGCATGATTAATGACCCTGATATGAACGACAGCTTTGATATCGAAAAAGGTCTGCGCACCGCTCGTAAGCTACTGCTTGATTTAAATGAAAAAGGTCTGCCGTGCGCGACCGAAGCATTAGACCCAAATACGCCGCAGTACATTCAGGATTTGATTAGTTGGTCAGCGATTGGCGCGCGTACCACCGAAAGCCAAACGCATCGTGAAATGAGCTCAGGTTTATCGTGCCCAGTTGGCTTTAAAAACGGCACCGATGGCGGCATGACCGTTGCGGTTAATGCCATGCAAGCGGTCAAAGAAGGTCATAGCTTCCTCGGCTTATCAGCAGATGGCAAAGTTTCTATCATCAAATCAAAAGGTAACCCCTACGCACACGTAGTACTACGCGGTGGTAACGGTAAGCCAAACTATGATGAAACTGCTGTTGCACAAGTTGAAAATGAGCTGGCAAAAGGCAAAACCAATAGTAAAATTATGATTGACTCAAGCCACGCCAACTCAGGTAAAGACCCTTATCTGCAACCAATGGTCATTCAAAACGTTGCCGAGCAGATTAAAAATGGTAATAAATCTATCATCGGTTTGATGATTGAGAGTCATTTAAAAGGTGGCAATCAAAAGCTAACGGCAGATTTGAGCCAGCTTGAATATGGTAAATCTATCACCGATGGTTGCCTAGATTGGGAAAGCACCGTTAGCGCTCTACACAATCTACGCGATATGGTTAAAGACGTTTTGCCGAATCGTTAAAAGCGCTTGGTGGTAATGAATACTGATTGACCACTCACTAAAAGGCCCGTTTGATAACAGATATCAGACGGGCCTTTTTTGTGCTTTTTAACTTATAAAGTACTGCTCGTTATGCACTTGCAGAACCTTCATTTGCCGCGCCTAAAACACTGTTTAAGCTTTCGATTACATGCTTAGAAGTCGCTTGCTTTTGTAGTTCAAGCAACTGCTCATGCGCCATTTGACGACGTGGTTCAGCCAAAGTATTCCAACGTGCCAGCACTTGCAATAAGCGTGACGCTAACACCGGATTGGCGTCATCCAGCTTTTTAATCACAGCGATATAAATATCTAAACCCTCTGGTGTCCACAACACCGTAGGCTGCGAGGTAAAGGCGCTGATGACCGAACGTACACGATTGGGCGTATTCCAATCAAAATCGTTATGCGCAAGTAAGGATTTAATAGTATCGGGCGTAACCGCATCAGCAGAGGCTTGCACACTAAACCATAAATCGATGACCAAATCATTATTTTCAAAACGATGATAAAAATCCGCCAGATACTTATCAGCATTTGCCAGTTGATGATTGACCATCGCTTTTAACGCGCCAAAACGCTCGGTCATACAGCTGGCGTTATCATACTGCTGCTCTGCCCATTCAGTAGCGCCATCGACGTTAGCGGTCAGTGCCATATCAAGCACCACATTACGTAAAGCGCGATTGCCACGAGCTTCCGCACTGTCTTCATAAGCCTGCATCGGTAGCTGTTTATAAAGCTCAGACCATTGATCTTTTAACGCTAAAGCCAGCTGTTGATATAAGCCTTCACGCTGTGCTTTTACCAGCTCTGGATCGTAATCTTTATGAATGGCAGATGCCAGCTCTTGTGCTGACGGAATATCAAGCAAACGCGCCGCCAACATCGCATCATTAGCAGCCAGTTCAGGTAAGGCCTGCGCCACTACTTGCAAATATATCTCAGGACTGCTTTTCGCGCCGTGACCTTGCAGTAAAATGCGATTGACCAGCATTTGCGTCACTTGCCAGCGGTTAAAACCATTGGTTTCATATTTGAGCAAAAACGCCAAGTCTTCATCTTGATAATTATAATTGAGCTGAACGGGCGCACTAAAATCACGTAGCAAGGATACGACTGGCTCGCTCATTATATTTTCAAAGGTAAAGGTTTGTGTGACTTGATCGAGAAGCAACATACGCTCGGCGATGATATGACCAGAATTTTTATCAAATAGTGCGGTCGCTACAGGAATCGGCAAGGGTTTTGGTGCATCAAAACCTGCAACCTGACGGGTTTGCTGACTGAGCGTAATGGTCAATGTCTGCGTCGCGCTGTCATAACTTTGGTGACCAGAGACCACTGGCGTACCGGGCTGACGATACCAGGCGATAAAGTCCTCAATTTTGCTATCGGTAATACTAAGCGCCGATAAAAAGTCCTCAACCGTGACCGCTTGCCCATCATAACGACGGAAGTACTCGTCCGTACCTTTACGAAAGTTATCAGGCCCTAACGTATTGGCAATCATACGCACGATTTCAGCGCCTTTTTCATAGACGGTGGTGGTATAAAAGTTATTAATCTCAACGAAACTCTCAGGGCGTACAGGGTGCGCTAGTGGTCCGGCATCTTCAGCAAATTGATGGGCGCGCAAGGTTGCCACATCGTCGATACGCTGGACAGCACTTGACTGCTGATCGGCTGAAAATGATTGATCCCGATAAACGGTAAAACCTTCTTTTAGGCACAGCTGAAACCAATCACGGCAGGTAATGCGATTACCCGTCCAGTTATGAAAATACTCATGAGCAATGATAGATTTGACACTAAAGCTGCGCGCATCTGTGGTCGTTTCAGGACTAGACAAGACACAAGCGGTGTTAAAAATATTTAAACCCTTATTTTCCATCGCGCCCATATTAAACTGACTGACGGCAACAATCATATAACGGTCTAAATCATACGCGCGGCCATAATTGACCTCATCCCACTGCATCGAGTCTTTTAAAGCTTGCATACCGACAGCACATTTATCGATATCTTCAGATTTCGCATAGAGCTCAAGCTTCACCTCGCGTCCCTCGCTCGTGGTATAGCTGTCAGTCAATACATCCAAATCAGCGATGACACAAGCAAACAGATAACTTGGTTTGTTGGTCGGGTCTTGCCAAATCGCATAATGACGCTCAGGCGCGTCCGACACTTCACCCGCTTCGAGCAAATTCCCATTACTCAATAGCGTCGGGAAACGCTTATCGGCTTCAAGCCGCGTGGTAAACCTCGCCAGTACATCGGGACGATCTGGATAAAAGGTAATCTTGCGAAAGCCTTCAGGCTCACACTGAGTGACGAACATGGTATCGTCACCACTACCGGCGATATATAAGCCTTCAAGCGCCGTATTGGTATGCGGATGGATACGTACTTGTAGCTGTAATTTGCTATGCGCTGGCGCATTAGTAATGATTAATTTACCCTCTATTTGCGTATAGCACTCACTGGTAAGCAGCTCATCATTGAGCTTAATAGATAACAGCTCAAGTCCTTCGCCATACAGCACTAAGTCGCCGTCAGTCTGACGCTGCATCATCAAAGTACTATCCACAATAGCATGGTCATCGAATAACTTAATATCCAAATCAACGGTTTCGACCGCAAAGCTTGGCGGTTGATAGTCTTTCAAATGAATTTTACTTGGCGCATGTGGCGGCACATCTGGCATGTCAGGATTGATAATTTGTGCGTCAGTTTCAGTATTGGACATGGAAATTCCTATTATTATTCACGTTTTAGACAGTTAATTGATTATTTTATAGCGCCCTATTAATAAGCACGGTGTTCGTTATAAACAAAGTTTTTAAGATAGTTACATTGACCTAAACTAGGAAATTTCAAGTACGATGAGTAATTAAATTGGTTAAGGTAGAAATCAATTCAAAGGTTTTAATCATAATGCTACATATCTTTAGGTAAACTCTCGAACTATTTACAGTAATACTACTTACATAAAGTAACATTTAGTATATGATAGATAGTAATTGCCTAAGTTTTACCGTAAGCAGTTTAAAAACAACAAATGCCATTAAAATCAATGTTATTAAAATTTTAGGAGCTTATATGTCTACCAATATTGCAAAAGTTGCTGCCCTCGCAGTATTATCAAGTGCTGTCGTATTTGCGTCAGGTTGTGCTAACAAACGTGCGACATCAGAAGTGGTCGTTGCCCCACTAGGTATCCCAGGTGGTCAAGTTGGTTATAACGGTGCGGTTATCGTTGATAATTCAAATGCCGTTATCACTGGTGCAGAAAATCTACAAGCCGTGGTTTACTTTGCTTTCGATAGCAGTGAAATCACCTCAGAAGCTGCCAGTGTATTAAACCAACATGCTAGCCTCCTAAGCTCAAATCCAAACGCTGGTGTCGTTATTGCAGGTCATACCGATGAGCGTGGTAGCCGCGAGTACAACATGGCACTAGGCGAGCGCCGTGCCCAAGCGGCACGTAATTATCTTGCCGCTCAAGGTGTTGCGGTAAACAACGTCCGTATCATCAGCTATGGTGAAGAGCGCCCTGCTGTTGCCGGTACTACAGAAGATGCCTATGCCCAAAACCGCCGTGCTGAATTGTCTTACTAATATTATTTAATAAGCGTTAATCAGCCGTAATTTAAAGAAGCCCAGCAATCTATTGTTGGGCTTTTCTTATTCTATTCATATTCTACAGATAAATTATGTCAACTTTAAAATTACGTGATATTGACTACCAACAACTTGACGCTACTACTTGGTATGCGTCAGCTCAGATTATCACGCCTTCTTTTTTAAATTATTTCGATTTATTGAATAATTTGCAGCAGTTATTCAACCCTAATTTATTATCAAAGAACAAGGTGGAAGAATTGCGCCACATGCAATGGCGCCACATGCAATGGCAATATCGCATTCCTACCGTGTCTCTATCCACACGCGAGATAGCTCATCGTCAGCGCCAACAGCAGCGCACTGGCGTACGATTATTATTACAATCACTACTTAATAAGCTAGAGATGATTGATACCTTGGATGATGCAAGTTTTCCATATCGACTTGCCAATAGTCAATACTACGTCTGCTTTAGTCATACTGGCGCCCATAACAAAGTTATTTCTAATCAGCATAAAAAAAATAAACCTTTCGATTATTTAGACAATAAAGTCGCGGTTGTTATAAGTGCTCATCGTCCTATAGGTATTGATATAGAAATAAATGCCGTTAAATGGCAGGTCGCGCAGCGCTTTTTCCATGCCAATGAGATGGCTATCTTGCAGACCTTACCACCCATGCAAAGAAATGTAATCGCCAAGCTACTATGGCAAATAAAAGAAAGTTTTATTAAGGTTTTTCAGTATAAGCTGGCACAAGGATTAGGAAAGGACTACTCTTACCTTATTGCTGATTTAATAAAAGGGGCTACAAGCAACTCACCTTTACTGGACATTAACGACAATAAAAGCAATTACCGTATCGCTCTTTTACGTCATCAGCAAACCGTGATTGTTTATTAAATATTTCCTAATGCTTTTAAAAAAATGAGTGAGAACTATATTTTAGACCAAAAAAAACGACCCTTTTTAGGATCGTTTTTTTATGCTTGGCTATCTACTAACAGTTTTAAACTATCATTAGATTAGAAGCGGTAAGTTGCACCAAGTTTAACAATTGGCATCCACTCTAACCAGCTTTTATCTTCTAAGTCTCTTTCTGCACGATCAGCAACGATGTTTGCAGCAGAGTTTGGATTATCGTCGGTACGGTTGATTTTTGCGTCAACTTTACCCATGTAAGCGGCACCAAGTTCGCCAAACACACCGAAGTTATTCGTGATATTAGGACGGAAACCAACAGTTAAGTAAGGTGCTAGCTTGTTACGATGCTCGATACTACCTTCTAAGTTACCGACGTATTCACCAGCAACATCCGGCGCATCTACAGGAGCTTTACCTGTATAGTATCTATCACCATCAATACTATAGTAGCCGTCACCTTCAGAATTTGCACGAACGTCGATATCGTTGTCAGGAACGATGATACCAGCACCTACTGTGAACCAGTTGGCTGCAGGACGTAACTGTACACCTAGGTACGGGTTACTAAAATCTGTATCTACGTCATAGTTGATGTCATTTGCATCGAAGTCACCGCCGAATAGGTCAGCAACGTCGCCACCTGCCCAACCAGCTTGTAGTTCAGTTGTCTCATTAAGACCCCAACCAATGTTAGCACCATAACCTAGTGTACCTACTTCAGCGCTGATAGCAGCTGGATGAGTAACGGTTTGGAAGAAAGTCTTAGTGCCACCAGTAAGCGCACCAGCAGTGTTACGTACCACACCAGCATCTGCATTGTATGCATAAGCAGGCTCTGCTTGATAAGCAACAGCGACTGGCTCAGCTTCGTATACAACCGCATCGTTGTTATCAACAACGATAACTGGTTCAGCTGCTAGTGCAGCAGTAGATGCTAATACAGCAGCAGAAATTGCTGTTAATTTAATAAGTTTCATAAATACTCTCCTAAAGTGTGAAATAACTCGCCCGTAAAAAAATGATAATTTAACTTTTTTATAAACAACCATTTTGTTGAGCAGATTAAAACAATTTTGGCTTAAAAAGTCACCCCCATGAATGCGCTTTTTATTTGCCGTTATGTAAAGATTGCATAGATATTGTAATATTTGCTACACCAACCTGCAAAACTTCGGTTTCCTGTTACACAATACTCTCAAAGCCACTGAATAGTCAGAACATGAATATTGAATCGCTTAACGCTCATGTAAAGGTATTACAAAACATGTCAGTATAATGACCTACCTCCCCTTTTAACTCAATTACAGTTATAGAGTTTATTACTACAGTTTGTTGTGGTTTGTGAGTTAACGTATCCAATGCTACCTAAAAGACAAAGTAAGACAAAGATGTGAGAAGTTAGTCTGAATTATAAAAACGTAAATATATCGTTTATATCTAATAAGATAGCTTGTTTGAGTGCGTTATTATGCTAAATTAGAGCTACTAATAGATGTCTTTTTAGTATTTACATTTTTGAAATTTTCAATAGTGTATTAATGATTTTTTTCTACTTTTCGCTTTACCTTTATTATTCTTATTGAGCCATTTTTATGCCAAAAGTTTCGTCGATTACCCGTGTTTTAGAGATTATCGAAGCGGTGTCTTATGCGTCAAAACCCCTCTCACCACTTGAACTGTCGCAAGAGCTTGATATCCCAAAACCTACTATCCATCGCTTGATTCAAAACTTAGTCGATGAAGGGTTTGTGACCGTCGATATTGGCGGCGGTATTATTCCTGGCAAGCGGGTGCGTAATTTGAGCGTTGAGCTTTGGCAGCAGCGTCAATTTTTTAATGAGCGGCAAATTATTTTACAAAAATTGGTTGACGAGATTAAGGAGACTTGCGGTATCGCCATTCCTTACCAGATGGACATGATGTATACCAATCGCGCTAACACCTCGCTGCCTTTGCAAATATATCTGCCTGTCGGCGCGAAATCACCGATGTGGTGTACGGCTACGGGTAAGCTATATTTAAGCCAGTTGTCTGCGACCAGCCGCGCTAAAATACTACAAGGCCTACCGTTAGATAAATTTACCAAAAATACGATTACCGATATTGATACATTAAATGCCGAGCTTGATCGTATCGCAGAGACAGGCATTGGTATCGATAATGAGGAATTTATCTCAGAGATGGTAGGGGTGTCAGTGCCTGTGCTAGACAAAAAATCTCGCTATCTGGCGTCGCTATATATCCACGCACCAACCATTCGCGTGTCATTAGATGAGCTAATGGAGCATGTGCCGCGCTTGCAAAAGGCAGCGCATGATATTCAAGCATTGGTGTATGAGCTACAAAACTAGGGTGTGTGACATTAAGAAAAAATATGACTGAATAACAAGGTCTGCGTCATAAAACTAGCGCAGACCTTTTTTATGCTTTGTTAATAACATGATGGCAATTAGAAAAACACTCTATGCAAAATTGATTAAGGATTTGAAGCGTTTCGTGCTTTAAGACAAGACCGAACTGTCATGACGCGCCATGATGCTAGAAAAATCTTTATCGCCATTTTCTACTATGTGAGATTCATAAAGCTCAGTAGCTTTGGCTCCCATCGGCGTTTCAACATCGGTATCCCTAGCCGTTTGCATCGCAAGATTAAGGTCCTTTTGCATGAGTTTACTCATAAAGCCGCCTTTATAACCGTTGCTAGAGGGCACATTTTCCATCACCTGCGGATAAGGGTTATAGACTTCTAGTGTCCAGTTACGGCCCGAGCTTTGGAGCATGATATCTGAGAGTACTTTTGGGTCTAGGCCGTTTTTTACGCCTAAATTAATCGCCTCTGCCGTCCCTGCCATGAGAATACCTAACAGCATATTATTGCAGATTTTCGCCACTTGTCCGGCACCATGCTCGCCTGCATGAAAGATGTTTTTGCCCATAACGGCGAGTATTGGTTCGGCTTTAGCGAATGCATCGTCACTACCACCGACAATAAAAGTTAAAGTGCCAGCAATGGCGCCTCCTGTACCACCGGAGACTGGCGCATCTAAGAAGTCGATACCAACCTTACTTGCTGCTTCTGCCACCAATCTTGCATCAGCTGCTGCGATGGTACTGCTATCGATGACCAAAGTACCCTTAGGTAATTCTGCTAGTAGGCCATTAACGCCATTCTCACCTAGATAGACAGAATGGACGTGCTCGCCCGCAGGCAACATGCTAATGACAACTTGTGCATTGCTCGCAGCATCTTTAGGACTATCAGCCACACTGGCACCTGCTTGCTGCAAGCGCGCGGTTGCCTCCGCAGACAAGTCATAAACCGATAGCGTATAACCTGCCTTTAACAAGTTCTCTGCCATCGGTGCGCCCATATTGCCAAGCCCAATAAAGGCGATATTTGGCTTAGTAGTATCGTTTGATGCCTTATTACTTAAATCTGTATCCTTTGTACCCATCTCATCGCTCCTTGATGATTGCTTATTATTTATACATATATGTGGACAATGCTTTATGGAATCTTACATTTTTTAATTTTTACCTGATTTGTTTCATTGAACTATAAGTTTTTAGCGCACAAGTTGGTTACCGAATGCGCCTTCGCCCAACCAGCCGCCTAAAGGGTGCTGGCCTTTAGCATAAGGGTTTACAAAGTGGCTATGAATATATGCTTGCCCTTCGCTACTGAGACACTCTGCTAATGAGCGTGACCATTGTGGATTGCGATCTTTATCAATCAGTAGCGCCCGTACGCCTTCTTTAAAATCAGGATTGGCGGCACAATGTACGGCGACATTGGTCTCTAAATACAAGACTTGCTCTAGCGACAAATCAGTCACTTTATAATAAAGCGAATAGGTCAAAGCGGCCGTAACTGGACAGCCTTTACGATAAGTCTCTACTGCTCGCTGCGTCCAGCTGTCTGCTGCAAAGTTTGTATCTAATTTTGCGAGCGCTTCGTCACTTTGTAGAAGTGCATCAATATCTCCTAAGCCGCCGCTGTTCATCAATTGCTGGATAGGATGCCAATAGGTTGCTAATTTGCTAGCAGGCAATTCGGCTACAGGATGTGCTGCTAATGCGCGACTGACGATACTATGAGCGCTATCGTTGTGACATTTATCGGTGCTATCTGCTGCCGCTTGCCAATCACTCTGTTTTAAACTTTGTATAACGGCATCATAATCACTACTGGCAACGGCATACTCTGCAAGATTGGCTAATAAAGCATCTTTGCCGTTACACATCGCACCCGTTAGCCCTAAGAACAAACCTGTTTTAGCTGGCATGCGCTGCAAGAACCAACTGCCAGAGGCGTCAGGGAACAGTCCAATGGTTACTTCTGGCATAGCAAAGCGGGTACGCTCGGTGACCAAACGATGACTACAACCTGCCATCAAGCCCATGCCACCACCCATAATAATGCCGTCACCCCAGAGTATTAGTGGTTTGGAATAAAAGTGCATCTGCCGATAAAGACGATATTCATGACCAAAAAATTCTGTCGCATAAGGATTCGGTAGCGGTGCATCACTAGACATACTGTCATAAAGCTTGCGAATATCACCGCCAGCACAAAATGCCTTATCGCCTGCGCCTTTTAATACCAATGCCACTACCTGATCGTCGTTTTGCCACTGCTCTAGCTGCTTGGCTAATAACTGACACATCTCAACGCTGAGCGCATTCAGAGACTTTGGCGTATTTAACGTCATTATGCCAATCAGATGACCGCACTCTGTCGGCTCAGTATTGAACAGGACTGGCGCTTCTTGTTCTGTGTTTTCTGTTACTGCTGTCATAAAAGAGACCTACCAAAATTAAAATGAGTAAAGTAAATATTAAGACATGCCTACAGGCTATTTATTTTGCCAATTGGGTGTGCGCTTTTCTAAGAATGCTTGTACGCCTTCGCGCTGATCGTTGGTGTCGAATAACTTAACAAAAGCCTCGCGTTCATGGATAAGGTTTTGGGCAGGCGGGGTATTTCTTGCTGCTTGGATAAGCCGCTTAGAATAACTGACCGCCACAGGTGATTGCTTAGCGACTTTTTGCGCTAAGGCTTGCGCCGCTAATAAACCCCCACCCTTTGCCGTGACTTCTTCGACTAAGCCAATGCGTAATGCGGTCTCGGCATCGACGCGCTCACCACACAATATCATCCGTTTTGCCCAACCTTCACCAACCAGTAAAGGTAGGTTTTGCGTCCCACCTGCACAGGGCAGTAAGCCCACGCCCGTCTCTGGTAAAGCCATCTGTGCATGCGCTTCTGCGATACGAATATCACAGGCCAGCGCGCACTCAAGTCCACCGCCCATAGCATAGCCATTGATAACCGCGATGCTAACGCCGCGATACGCTGATAGCGCTTCGAACGCTTCACCAAACGCGATAGCCATACTTATCGCGCGTCCTTTATCGCCGTCTGAGAAATTGTTTAAATCCGCACCTGCTGAAAAGAACTTTTCCCCATCGCCATGGATAATTAAGGCATAAACATCATCATTGGCATTGAGGTCAGTGACCAGCTGCTTGAGTGCCGGCAGACTTTCCATCGTCCACGTATGGGCTGGTGGGTTATTCAGTGTGACGGTAGCAATATGGCCGTCGATTGAGAGCTTTAAGTTGGTATAATCGGTCATGGAACATCCTTGTTATTATCTTTCTATAAAATGGCTTTATTCAAAACGCTTAATAAAGCAGTTTTATAGTATTGTTGGGCTAGCGTAATTGAATCAACGCATCATCCTGCATAAGCTGGCGCGAGACAATCACCCGCATAATCTCATTGGTGCCTTCTAAAATCTGATGCACGCGCAAGTCTCGCACATGGCGCTCAAGCGGATATTCATTGAGATAGCCATAACCACCATGCAGCTGTAAGGCTTCATTGGCAACATCGAAACAAAGATCAGTAGACAGACGCTTTGCCATGGCACAGTAGGTAGAGGCTTGCGCGTCATTATTATCGATTTTGCTAGCCGCTAAATATAGCATTTGCCTTGCAGTAATGGTTTGGGTGAGCATATCAGCAAGTTTAAACTGTACTGACTGTAAGCTGGCAATCGGGCTGCCAAACTGGCTACGCTCTTGCACGTAATTGGTCGCGGTCTCAAGTGCTGACTGCGCTGTACCAACTGCACAGATACCGATATTGATACGACCGCCATCTAAGCCTTTCATCGCAATACGAAAGCCTTGACCTTCCTCGCCAATGAGATTTTCAGCGGGCACTTTGACATCTTTAAAACTAATCGTTCGCGTTGGTTGCGCTTTCCAGCCCATTTTATGCTCGTTTTTGCCATATTCAATACCATCGCTGTGGGCATCTACCACAAATGCCGAGATCCCTTTTGGCCCTGCAGCACCGGTACGTGCCATGACCACTAACACATCGGTTGAACCGGCCCCTGATATAAAAGTTTTCTCGCCATTAAGCACATAATAGTCGCTTTGCTTGTCGGCTTTGGTACGTAATGAAGCCGCATCAGAACCGGCATTCGGCTCTGTTAAGCAGTAACTACCAAGCCATTCACCACTGACCATATTGGGCAAATACTTCTTACAGAGCGCGTCACTACCATATTCACCAATCATCCAACCCGCCATATTATGAATACTCATATAAGCGGCAACAGCGGTATCACCCCAGGCCAGCTCCTCAAACACCATGGCAGAATCTAGGCGTGGTAGCCCTAAGCCGTCATATTCTGGGTTGGTATACAGCCCTAAAAAGCCAAGCTCGCCGGTTTTTTTGATGACATCGACTGGAAAGTGCGAAGTACGATCCCATTCAGCCGCGTTGGGCTTTAACTCTTTTTGCGCAAACTGTCTGGCAGTTTGGCGAAAGGCGATTTGGTCTTCGGTCAATGAAAAATCCATAGGGTCATCCTTGTACATGTATAGCAAATATGGGAAAAAAGGTTATAAGCCGTCAGTCTACTGTGGTTTAAACCGTGCTGGTTATACAGTATAGCAGCGCTATAACGACAATCATAAATCATGCTTTTGCTAAAAAATACTGAGCAAGAGTGTCGCTATATTGCTTGGACGCTGCAAATATAGTCGATTGACGACTACATTGAAATAGTGGTATTGACGCTGCGGCTTGCCTCGTCATCAAACCAGCGGGCAGTGACCGTCTTGGTGTGAGTATAGAACTGTACTGCCTGCTTACCATAAGGACCGAGATCACCAAGCTTACTATCACGTGAGCCTGAGAATGAGAACATCGGTAGTGGCACAGGAATCGGCAAGTTAATACCGATTTGACCAACCATAATATCTTGTTGAAATTTATGCGCAGCAGCGCCTGACTGAGTGAAGATAGCCGTACCATTACCATTTGGATTGGCATTGAGCAGCTCAATCGCTTCATCAAGGTCGGCTGCACGCATGATACACAGTACTGGGCCAAAAATTTCTTCTTTATAAATTTGCATATACGCAGTGACGTTATCAAAGATAGTCGGGCCTACAAAGTTGCCCTTCTCAAACCCTTCAACCGTGATGCCGCGACCATCAAGAAGTAGACTGGCGCCCTCTTCTACCCCCGTACCAATCAGATGCTCGACACGCGCTTTTGCGGCAGGTGAAATGAGCGGACCTAAATCCTTGTCGTTTTTGCCTGCTGAAACCACTAAGCCTTCTGCTTTGGCTTTGATATCATCAATCCACTCACCTGCTTCACCGACGAGCACCACGACCGACAGCGCCATACAACGTTGACCGGCTGCACCAAAGGCGGCACCCGCTAGCTGATTGAGCGTTTGTTCTTTATTGGCATCAGGTAGGATAACGCCATGGTTTTTCGCACCCATCATACACTGGGCGCGCTTACCTGATTTACTGGCGCGCTCATAGACATGCTTGCCGACGTTGGTTGAGCCAACGAATGAAACTGCTTTGATATCTGGATGATCGCAAATGGCATCAACGGTTGCTTTACCGCCGTGCACGACGTTTAACACGCCTTCAGGGACGCCAGCTTCAACTGCCAACTCAACCAAACGCATGGTTACCATCGGATCTTGTTCAGAAGGTTTAAGGACAAAGGTGTTACCCGTCGCAATCGCCATTGGGAACATCCATAGTGGAATCATCGCGGGAAAGTTAAATGGCGTGATACCAGCACAGACACCAAGTGGCTGCCAGATACTATAGGTGTCGACGCCTGTTGCGACGTTTTCAACGAAGTCGCCGATTTGCAGATTGGCAATACTTGCGGCATGCTCGACCACTTCTAAACCACGAAATACATCACCGCGCGCATCAGCAATGGTTTTTCCCTGCTCTGCGGTTAAGATTTCTGCCAGCTCATCCATATGCTCGCGAATCAGTTCTTGATACTTTAAAAAAATACGCGCACGTGTGGTGATAGGCGTTTTACGCCATGTCTGAAACGCTTTTTGGGCGGCAGCGACGGCTTGATTGATTTCATCGTCAGACGTTTGCGGAACTTTGGCGATGACTTCTTGGGTGGCGGGATCTGTGATATCAATCCATTCGCTGGTATTAGAATCAACAAATTGACCATCGATAAGCTGCTGAACGTGATGCATAAGATATCCTTATCTTGTTTGTTTGCTCACCATTTAATGGTGGGCCAGTATTTATAAAAAAGTATTCATACAAGTATATTGTTAAAAGGGATAAAACTGTCCATTATTACCCTTTAAATATTTTTTTAAAATGATTTATTTCGTATCGTTATTGACTATAGCAATAAATCAATTTTAGGGTCAAGCGCTTTATCAAACTTTTATTTGCGATAATCGCCATCTATAAAATTTATCGGTCTAAAAAACAAAAAGCCCATGATGGTACATGAGCTTTTCCCGATATTAAGATGACTGAATTTTTTCAATTAATACGCTATTAGATTAATAATCTTTCATCGATTTTTTAATCGCATCAATCGCCGTTGGATTGTCAAGCGTTGACATATCTCCCGTTTCATTACCTTCCGCTAAAGCACGAATAGCGCGGCGTAAGATTTTGCCAGAGCGCGTTTTGGGTAATGCTTGCGGGAAATAAATCGCCGCTGGACGAGCGATACCGCCCAAGGATTTTACTACCGCACCAATCACTTGCTGCTCAATACGGAAACGGTTTTCGGTCGTCGCCACTTGCTCATGGTCTTTTAACACACAAAAAGCAATCGGCAACTCGCCTTTTAATTGATCTTTGATACCCACGACCGCACATTCAGCCATCTCTGGATGGGTACTGATGGCTTCCTCAATCTCCTGCGTGCCAATACGATGACCGGCGACATTAATCACATCATCGGTGCGTCCTAAAATATAAAAATAACCGTCGTCGTCGGTCACTGCATAGTCTGATGTAGAGTAGTGCTTGCCATCAAACAGACCAAAATAGCTGCTGATAAAGCGCTCGTCATTACGCCATACAGTCGTGAGACAACCAGGCGGCAGTGGAGCGCGAATGGCGAGTAAGCCCTTTTCACCAGCTTTACAAAGCTCGCCGGTTTCTTCATTTATCACGTGGGCATCATAGCCATACATCGGATAACCGGGCGAGCCTTGTTTGTGCGGTTTATGATTAAATTTGGGCGTGTTACTTAGGATTGGCCAGCCAGACTCTGTCTGCCAATAATGATCTAAAATCGGCACCCCTAAATGCTTGGTCAACCAATTGGCCGTTGATTCATCGAGTGGCTCACCTGCCAAAAAGAATGATTTAAGGCTAGAGACATCATAGCGCGTCATCCACGTTTCATCTTGTTTTTTCAGCATACGCACACCCGTCGGTGCCGTAAATAGAATATTCACCTTGTTTGCTTCGACAATCCGCCACCAAATACCTGGGTTTGGACGATGCGGCAAACCTTCATACATGACACTGGTCATGCCAGCGAGCAACGGCGCATAAATGGTATAAGAATGCCCAACTGCCCAGCCGATATCTGATATCGCCCAAAAAGTTTCGCCAGCTTTGCCATCGTAGATATAATCTATCGACGTCGTTAGCGCCACTGCATGACCGCCGGTATCGCGCTGCACACCCTTTGGCGTCCCAGTGGTGCCTGAAGTATAAAGCAAATAAGAGGGCGTATTTGACTCTAACCAAACTGGCTCAACAATGGCGTTGGCCTCACAACTGATACGGCGCTGGGTTGCATAATCGACATCGATAGATTTTTTCTCGAACGGTAATACACCACGATTGACCACTAGTACATGCTCGGGCTTGATTGTCGCTTGCTCAACACCTTGATTGACGAGGCTTTTATAATTAATAACTTTACCGCCGCGTAGACCTGCATCGACAGTGATGACCATTTTTGCCTCGGCATCATCCATACGGATAGCCAAGTTATGGGCAGCAAAACCACCAAATACCACCGAATGTACCGCACCGATACGCGCACAGGCTAGCATGGCGTAAGCCGCCTCTAATATCATCGGCATATAAATGATGACGCGATCGCCCTTCTCGATACCATGACGCTGTAGCACATCGGCGAAGTAATTCACTTCTTTATAAAGGTCGTTATAAGTCAGGCGCCGCTTAGTATAATCAGTATAAAGCTCAACGTTATTGCCCAAATCATTAAAAGCATCAACTACGGCAGGAAAAGTTTCGATTAACTCTTGGTTAATTTCAGAGGATAGCCAAATAAAGGCATCTTGCTCAGCGCGCTCTGCAAGATGGCGATCGACACAGTTGTAGCAAAGATTGGTTTCACCGCCGACGAACCATTTGGCAAATGGCAGATTGCTGTCATCAAGGGTTTGCTCAGGCTCTTTGTGCCAATAAATCCGCTTGGCTTGCTCCGCCCAAAACTGCTCGCGATTATCAATAGAGGATTGATAAATGTCGGCAAAGCTTTGCGTGCTATCAAATGATGGGTGAGAATCTTGGCTAGAGGATTGAGTAAGGTTTTGATTATTATTGTGATTTATAGCTGGCTGGCTGGTTTGTTGAGAATTTCGACGAATGGCTTGCTCGTTCATAATGGCTGTCCTTAGCGTAAACGATGGGTAATGCTGTATTTTTTTATAACAAGCGATACTATAAAAAGTGCTTTTATAAGAGATGATTTTATAAACTATAAAAAGCGCTTTTATAGAGATCATATTTATAATATGACGCTTTATAAGATACGCTCTTATTCAATACTATCATAGTATAAAACTGGCTGTCCCTGCCAGAACTGAAAAACCGATACGTTATGTATCGGTTTAAAATGTAGCAGAGCTAGAGATAAAGGTCAACTACTACGCATGTCAGCCATTTGATATTTTGCTTAACGCAAGCGTTTTAAACAGCTGACTATTTAATGAAGTCTTATTTCTGCTCATCGTACATTTCGCGCATGACTTTTTTATCGTGTTTACCGACCGAGGTTTTTGGCAGCTCATCGACAAACTTAAACTGACTTGGCACGCCGTATTTAGGAATAATTCCCCGCGCTACCGCCTGTTCGGCAAGCGCTTTGATGTCATCGGCGTTAGTATCTTGACAGGCAGGTTTGAGTACAATCAAAGCTAGCGGACGCTCGCCCCATTGTTTATCACGGATACCAATCACCGATACGTCAGCGACTGCGGGATGCAAGGATAAAATCGTTTCAATCTCTAATGACGATATCCACTCGCCGCCTGACTTGATGACGTCTTTTAAACGATCGGTGATTTTAATATAACCATCAGGACGCATATAGGCGATATCTTGGGTATGCATATAGCCATTTTCCCACAGCTCTTTACCAGCATCGTCATTTTTCAGATAGCTTTGTGTTAGCCAAGGCGCGCGCAGCACCAACTCGCCGGTATTGTCTTTGCCCGTACCGACGGACTCATTATCAGTATTCCATATTTGAGCGTCCACCATCAGTACTGGCTTACCCGTCATACAGCGGCGAGCGATATCTTCGTCCTCAGACATCTCAGGCTCATTTAGGCTAAATTCTGTCAAACTAATAAGCGGTGCAGTCTCAGACATGCCATAACCAGTATAAACCTCAATATCTTGCGCCAGTGCGGCTCTTGCTAAACCTTCAGTCAGTTTCGAACCACCGATAATCATTTTTAAACCATTAAAACTGGCATCGCGCTCTTGTGCTTCTTTGAGTACCATCTGCAAAATCGTTGGTACGCAGTGGGTGATACTGACCTTTTCATTGATAATCAAATCCATTAACACGTCAGGTGCGTAGCGTCCCGGATAGACTTGTTTTAGACCAACCATCGTGGCAGTAAACGGGAAACCCCACGCATGAACGTGGAACATCGGCGTCATTGGCATATAAACATCGCCATAGCTGACGCCCTGCTTATTAGGCAGCATACCCAAGGTCGCGGCTTCCGTTAGGCTGTGCAAGACCAATTGGCGGTGGCTAAAGAACACCCCTTTTGGATCGCCTGTTGTACCTGAAGTATAAAAAGTCGTGGCAATAGTGTTTTCATCAAAATCTGGGAAATCAAACTCGCTACTAGCAGCTTCTAACAAAGCTTCATATTCTCCAGTGACGCGATTTTGATTACCGCCAAAGACGCCTTCATGTGGCACGCCATTGTCATCAAGCCAAATAATATGCTCAATGCTAGAGTTTTCAAACTGATAGTCTTTCACCAATGGCGCAAATTCAGAGTTTAGTAGCAATACTTTTGGCTTAGCATGATTAATGGTATATAGAATTTTTTCAGGTGACAGGCGGATATTGACGGTTTGCAAAATATATTCTGACATCGGTACGGCGAAATACGATTCTAAGTAACGATGACTGTCCCAATCCATCACCGCAATCACATCACCGGCATCAAGGTTTAAGTCGGCTAAGACATTGGCTAAACGATTGATACGCTCAAACAACTCTTTATACGTGAGGCGTTTTTTATCGGCATAAATAATTTCTTGCTCTAGCGACACTGTTTTGGCACGGTTTAAGAGTTGCTTGACGATTAAGGGATAATCGTAGGCTGACGGCGCGCTATGATAAATATTTGACATAAATTTGACTTCCTTGTGGGTGATTTTAATTATTTTAAAGCACTTTTAATAGGGTTTAAGAAACATATAAAAACAGAGCATTTTTATCGGTATACGCGTGGCTATTATTGATGGCAATGCTTATCGTCATTCTTGATAAGCTTCATTGATAGTAAGAAAAAACCTAAGCCATGTAAAGCCTGCTTGCGTAAGTCGCTGACGACTATAGGTTCTTTGATTGACGTTTAAATACTTAGATTATTGTGTTATGGCAAGTTAGGTTATAGGGTCGAGTGAGGTTAAAAGTGTATGTTAAAGGGTAGTAAAAATCTATATTACTCCGCGCGAGCCACTGTTTTGACCATCCCAATGCTAGCGACCAATAGAGCCAGCACTTGTACAAACAATAATAACCAAATCGTCAGCGACCATTGTCCACGCGCGTAAGCAATGCCGCAGAGCCAAGCACCCATCGTGCCACCCGCGTAATAGCCCATATAATATAAGCCTGAGGCCAATGAGCGTCCTTTTTTGACATTGACCGCGATATAGCTGATGGTGGCCGCTTGGGTAATAAAGACGCCGCTAGACATGATGGCAAGCCCCAGTACGATGCCCCAAAGCGGCGTCACGAGCGTTAAGAGCACGCCAAACATCGAGATAATAACTGCCACGCGAACCGTACGCGCTGAACCAAAGCGGCGCAGCAACGTCGTCGATAATGGGGTGATGACAACGCCAATTAAATACACCGCAAAAATATTGGCAAGCGCACCTGTGCTTAATTCATAAGGTGTATCGGCCAAATGCAGATTAATAAAGGTAAAACAGCCAACCAACGAGAACAACACACAAGCACCAAGCAAACAGGAAGTGACAACATAGCGATTGACCAAATGCTCACCGAGGGTCTGCATGGCTGAGCGAAATTTGGGATTAGCAACGAAGTGCCGTGATGCGGGCAGCATTTTACCCACCCACAGCGCCCCGATCAGCGTCATACCTGCCATCACATAGTAGCCAGCGCGCCAACCAATAAGTTCGTGCAAGTGCCCAAGTAAAAAGCGCCCCATAAAGCCGCCGAGCACCGACCCTGACACATAAAACGACATCAGCTCAGTGAGCGCCCGTCCCTCAA
This sequence comes from Psychrobacter sp. UBA6291, assembly GCF_002439405.1. Classification (NCBI taxonomy): domain Bacteria; kingdom Pseudomonadati; phylum Pseudomonadota; class Gammaproteobacteria; order Moraxellales; family Moraxellaceae; genus Psychrobacter; species Psychrobacter sp. UBA6291. Next base: position 64,782 of record NZ_DJUD01000061.1, read on the forward strand.
ACTCTTCGCCGATATAAGCAATCGTCACCACCGTAATACCGGGCACAGACAATCCCTGCATAAAGCGCCACATGCCCATCCAGCCGATATTCGGACTTTGGGCAATTAACGCAGTGGGTATCGCTAAAAACAATAACGCCCCAACGATAAATGACTTGCGTCCTACTGCATCAGACAGCATGCCCAAAAATGGTGACATGATAGCAATTGCCAATATGGTGGCACCAACAATCATGCCCGCCTGCACCTCAGTTGCGGTGAAATCCATCATCAAGACCGGTAAAATAGCTTGAATAGAATAGACCTGCAAAAAAGCAAACATCCCAATCAAGCCAATCGTCAGCTTAAGTACCCATGAAGGCGCGGCAAAGGGTGTGTTGATACGGCGATTGCTGACGCTATTATCTTGGCTAATACCAGCGGCTTTGCCATTAACATCGCTATCATTATTTATACTGTTATTTATATGATTGTTCAAAGTATGACTTACTATATTGAGTGCTTTTTTAGCTAGAGCTGACTTTTGTGCTGGCTCGTACTAAATGACGCATGGGTGATAGAAATAAGTGGTAGCAATTACATCATGCCTAGCATAAAACTTATAACTGACTATAAAAAGATGGCTGATTGGTGATTTTATCACAGCAAATACCAGACTCAGGTTTCGGTATGTTATTCACGCCAGCTTTTTAAATGCCGCTTTATAAAAGCCGTTTTAGCACTGTAGAGGTGACTGTTATTTTTGACAGCGAATAGATTACTGTCTACTATTATTTTGCTTTGCTATTAAAACCAACCATCATCTAACAGACCCTTTATCATGTTAAACAACCCTTTTTATCTAAGATTGATTGCCCTAACCGGCACACTGATTATTTCTGTGAATATGGCAGCAGTCGCAGCACAACCAACAGACTCAATTCAAACCTTTTCAATTAAAGAGCAATCAACCATTACCTTACCAACTACAGCAACCAAAGCGACTTCAAACGAAATATTATTAACCCCTGCATCATTAGCCAAAGTGCCTGCAAGTAAAGCAACTTTGACCACCACCACATTTACAGCCTCCAGATCAAACTGTATCGCTGATAGTGTCATTACCGCAGCTGAGCTATCAGCTACGCGTGATAATGGTCCTTTTACGGTGGCAAGTAAAGCCATTCCTCGTCAGTTAGCAAATGGCTTTGGCGGCGGCACCATTCATTATCCTACCAATGCTGGAGACTGCGGCCTGTTAGGCGGCATCGCAGTGATTCCCGGTTATGTGTCTTATGAAGCATCGATTAAATGGTGGGGTCCGCGTCTGGCATCTTGGGGATTTGTGGTGATTACTATCGACACCAACTCTATTTATGATGACCCAAATAGCCGTGCAACGCAGTTGAGCGCTGCGCTCGATCATATTCTTAGCGACAGTACGGTAGGTGCGCAAATAGATAGCACACGTTTGGGCGCCATCGGCTGGTCAATGGGCGGTGGTGGCGCGCTGCAGTTAGCAACCCAGCGCAGTGACGTTCGCGCCATTATTCCGCAAACGCCTTATCATGATAAAGACTACGGCATTATGGACACGCCCGCGTTATTTATTACCTGCCAAAATGACCGCATTGCCTCTAATAAGAAGTACAGCAGTCCGTTTTATAATCATGCTGCTGGGCCAAAAATGAAGATTGAAATAAAAAACGGCAGCCACTTTTGTCCAAGCTATCGCTTTAATGAGAGATTACTCAGCAAACCGGGTATTGCTTGGATGCATCGCTACATCAATGGTGATACTCGCTTCGATAAATTTTTATGCCATAACGAAAACTATGGTAGCAGCCCTCGTATATCCGCTTACCATTATAAAGATTGTGGATAAGCACTGCTCTTAAATTGCCTTGTATTTAATACTTTTTCTCCTTCATCTTTTTCAAACTTACATATTTATAGTGCTGATATCCTTTTGCTTACAGACTTTGCATGCTTAAAAAACCATAATCAAAAACTATCCATATTTATTGCTATGACTAACAATTAAAAAAACTCATAAAATAATGATTAAGGAAGAATATTAATGACCGATAAAATACATGATTTAGGCGCAGGATTTTGGAATATTCGCGGTACGTTTCGCATAGGCGGCGTCCTTAATATAGGTACTCAATGCTCACTGATTAAGTTAGATTCAGGGCGTTTTGTCTTTTTAGATAGCTATGAGCTTACCGGCGACGTACGCGATGAGGTAATGGCCTTAACCAATAATGGGCAAGATGTCGAAGCCGTGCTCAACGTCCATCCTTTTCATACGATTCACTGCGCGCAGATGGCAAAAGATTTCCCGCAAGCGACTTTTTATGGCAGTTGCCGTCATCATAAAAAAATCCCTGAGGTGCAATGGGCAGACGATTTGGTCGAAAGCGAGGCCGTCGCCAAGCGTTATCCTGAGCTAAAGTTTTCTATGTCAGAAGGCATTCACTATATCTCACCTAATGAGATGATTCATGCAGGGTCGCTGTTGGCCTTTCATCCTGCCAGTAAAAGCCTACACGTCGATGACACCTTTATGAGTCCGCCAACCAAACTCCTAGAAGCGGTGTTGCCTGAGCTGCTATTGCACCCAACCACCAAAAAAGCGCTCAAAGATAAGCCTGATGCTGGCAAGCAATACTGCGATTGGGCGACCAATCTTGCCCACGAATGGCGAGAAGTGCGTAATTTTTGCGCCGCGCATTCTTATTTGGTGAAGTTTAAGGAAGGCGAGTTTGAAAAAGCCTTATTAAAAGCTATTGATAAAGCACGTCCGAAGCTTGAAAAAGCTTAAACGTTTAGATGCTTAAGTTGAATGAATTAGAAATTGATAATAAAAAAGGCTACCCATATTATTACTAGTGGGGCAGCCTTTTTTTATGGCGATTTTATATATAGTAGAATCACTTTAAAATTGATACAGTGCGACTGGGATGAATTTTTCGTAGCCTCTGTGATAACAGCAAGCAAGGAAAATTTATACCAGTCGCACATAGCTATAACGTATCGCTTTTATTTTGCACTGACTATATAAAGCTTCTATTTTACAAAGCCATTGAGGTTATTTCTATAAAACAATAGCTCAGCCAATTCTGACTCATTACTGATAATATCCGCCAGTGTATAGCGCTCAAGGACATTGATAAAAGCAGTCAGCGCTTCAAAAAATACCTGCTTTAACTGACAGACAGGGCTAATGATACAGCCTGATTTGACCACCGCACTGGCCTCTTCGTCGATAAGCGTCAAAGCCAAATCTTTGGCGACCCCGCTGTCTTCACTAATAACCGGACTATTCGCCGTGCTATTAGTATTAGCATCGGGTTTGGCAGTTACTAATAAATCAGTCGAAAAACATTCAACCAAATTAAAATCTGGCTCAATTTGCTTAATCAATACGCCCAAATTGATATCCTTTGGCCGACAAGCCAAGCGAATACCGCCATTTTTACCGCGTACGCTGTCGATATAACCAAGCTGCCCCAGTTGGTGGATAATCTTGGTCAAATGACTTTTAGAAATATTGTAGCTGTTGGCAATATCACTGATGTTTGCCAATAGATGCGGCTCAGGCTTAATCGCCAAATATATTAATGAGCGCAGCGCATAATCACTATAGTTGGTCAGTCGCATTTTTTGCGCTCCCCTGTTTGAGATGAATATTAACTTGACGTTGTAAAATAACGTTGATCACGTCAAAACCTTATTAACCAAATAAGCCATCTGGCCGTTGGCGTGCCAGCATCGGTAAATAACTGATGCAAAATAGTGCAAAACAAGCAATCCAAGCACCTTGCGCCGTCATAATCCATAATAAGTAATGGCTCATATCGACCAATGGTAAAAATACTCGACTGACAAACGTCAGCACCATCAGTGCAAACATAAGATTGACGATTTTGGGCGGTTGATGGATACTGCGACCTGTATGACCGAGCGATACCCGCGCCATCATTGCCACTGTCATCATACCAACGCCAGAGATGGATAATCCATGGACGGCGATACTGTGGCTGTAACCGAGCCATGGCTGTAGTGCGTATAACACAAAACTCAGACACATGCCTAAAAACGCGATATATAACGACCATAGAAGCGGTTTTTGCCAAATGCCGCGATGATACCAGCCGGCCAAGCGCACGATGTTGACCACTGCGACCCCAAGGGCACTGATGGTCAGCAAGTATTTATTGGGGTAAAATAAATCAACGAGGAAAAAAACAAAGAAAAACAGCAAACTTGCGATATCTTGTGCTTTATTATTACGTACTGTGACTTCTTCTTTTTCACCTTTAGCGTTTGGAATACTTAAACCACGCTCGATAAAGAACGGCACCACACGGCGACCAATGGTCAACACTAGGCCGATAATCAGGTAAAAGCCTAAATAGATACCTAACTTGGTCAAATTCATATTGGCGCTTATAATGCCCCAATAGCATAGCGCATTACCGAGTGTTAGAAGCGTAAGCTTGGCTAAAATACCCATCTGCTTATATTGCTTCACTTGTAGCACTGCCCGAGAAATCACAAATGCCATCCAGCCGACAAATAATAAATCAAATATCGCCGCGGCATATAGTAAGGCTGCCCCGCTACCAGCAACCGTGATACCGAGGCCGAAAGCTACCCAGCCCAAGCGTGCCAGCAACCAACACATAAAGATACCGAGCAGCTTATAACCATGTGGCATCATCACACCCGTCCAGGTTTTCACTGCGGTCAATAAAAATCCCGCCACGACTGCCAGCGCATAGCCATAAATCATTTCATGACCATGCCAATACAGCGGATTTAACGTTTGCGCATCGATATCCGTGTGTCCGGTAAACACAAACGCCCATAGAGTCATTGTGATAATGGCAAACAAAGCCGCGGCACTAAAAAATATCCGAAAGCTCAGGTTAAGAATAGGATGCGGCGAGCTTGGCGGTTTGGTAGGTAAATTGATTGATTGCATAACAGACTTCTTATAGTCAAAGTTAGAAGGTATGTCTTAAAGATATATTCTAAATGAATGTTATACATAATACAACTGAAACTATATGACTGTTACGATGAATTAACGCACTTATTATATACACCTTTGACTCATATAACGCGCTACACTAGATAACTTATATTATATTAATCTATATTCTATCATTTATGCTAAACCACGGCTATTAAATAACTTATCGCAAATGACTGATATCGGCGAATTTACGGCGGTATAAATGTAAATTCTAAAAGCGACGCGCTACGAACTAAGCGCTAAAGTAGCCAGCACCTTGATATTTGCTTTCATTATTACCATCATCAATAGTGACCACGGCTAATTTGACTACATAAATGGTCCACCTTGAGGAGAATGTCATGACAGAAGCACATGCACCAATTGAAAAACGTAAAATTGTTAATCGTTTTTTAACCCTACTGACCGAACAACAACCACAAATGTATTATGCCACGACATCAGAGGTCGCGCGCAGTATCCATACCATGATTAAAGAGCACGCCAATCGCTTGACGGTAGAAGAGCAAGCACTGACCCGCCGTATGTCTATCGAGGAAATCGAAGCGTTATTGGGTTTTCATACTAAGCAACATTAGAATAATCAACTTTTAGAGTCACGACATTATTAGTAAGAAAAAAGACCACCATCAAGGCGGTCTTTTTTCATAGCAGTACGTTTAATTGAATACGTCTAACCAAAATACGTTGATTAGAACGGATACTCACGTGGTTTATGCTGTACTGAAATCCAATGCAAAGTGGTAAATTCTTCTAATATCCATTCACCATTAAAGCGTCCGATACCAGAGTTTTTCTCGCCACCGAACGGCGCATTGCTTTCATCATTGACCGAGATATCGTTGATATGGGTCATGCCCGCTTTGATACCGCGCGCAAAACGCAGACCTTTTTCCATATCTTGGGTAAAGACCGCACTCGATAGACCATACATAGAGTCATTGGCAATTGACAGCGCATCGTCTTCATCCTTGGCACGAATGACACCAACCACAGGGCCAAAAACTTCGTTACAGGATAAGTCCATCTCACGCGTCACTTCACTAAAGATATGCGGCGGCACTACCTGACCTTTAATCTCACCACTTAATAGCATCTTAGCGCCTTCTTCCTGCGCTTTGGCGATTTTTTCTTGTAGCGATTCGACTTGTTTCTTGTTAATAATAGGACCAACCGCGGTATCTGCCTTGCTAGGATCACCCACGTTTAGGGTTTTTACATGCGCTAAGAAACGCTCAACGAAATCATCATAAATCTCGTCTTCGACAATGATGCGATTGATAGCAATACAAATCTGACCTTGATGCAGGAATTTACCAAAGGCAGCCGCCTTCACAGCTTGCTCGATGTCGGCATCTTTTAACACCACAAACGGGCTATTACCACCAAGCTCAAGCGCCACTTGCTTTATATAATCGCCGCCGTTAGCAAGCTCGCCGATATGTTTGCCAACCGCCGTTGAACCAGTAAATGACACCAAGCTTGGAATATCGTGAGTAACAATCGCATCGCCAATCTCGCTACCTGCGCCAACGACCACGCTCAGCAGCCCTTTTGGCAGACCCGCTTCTTCAAATATTTTTGCCAATAGTAGACCGCCAGTAATCGGCGTATCACTGGCAGGTTTGAGCACCACGGCATTACCCAAGGCTAACGCAGGCGCAATAGAACGCTGGGTTAAATGTAGAGGAAAGTTCCATGGGCTAATCACAGCAATCACGCCCATCGGCTCACGATAAATAAAGTTCTCTTTACCCGGCGTATTAGAAGGGCGAATCTCGCCATGCATGCGGTTAGGAAAAGTAGCCGCTTCAAGCGTAATCGCACGCGCACTACCAAACTCGACCATGGCTTTGATACGGGTACTGCCCGACTCTTTAATTAACCACTCAACGATTTCTTCTTGACGCTCATCAAAAATATTGACAACTTTATATAATACCGCTGCACGCTGGGCTGGCGTTTGCTTCGCCCATTCTGCCTGTGCTTTGGTTGCCGCCTGAAAAGCTTCATCGAGCTGTTTATCGGTTGCTTGCTGAATCTCTACCAAGGTTTCGCCATTAAAAGGATTGGTATCGGTATTGACGCTATCGTCTTGACCTTTTTGCCAAGTACCGGCGATATATTGCAAATGAAAATCGTTATAGGGGCTTTGCTGAGTGTTGTTGGTATCGGTTGACATAATTATACGCCAATCTCAACTTATCGTAGGCTTTTGATTTTTATAGAATTTAAAATTCTAATTGTTTTAACTGAAATTTTAAAAACTAAGTAAACCAATACCTTAGAAAAATAAGTTGAGAGTGGGGTATAATTATCCTTATTTATTTTAGAGTTGTTATTGAAATACCTGCTTAAAAAAAAGCATTTTTAGATAAAAAATTTGAGTTAAATAAGCTTTATCAGTTGTATAAACAGTCGGCACAACTATCGTGCAAAAAACTTGCTGCTCAACGTTGATAAAAGGTTTCATTGATAAAAGAATTCATTTATAAGTTGCGTTAATAAATAAAAGCCTTCTTACCAAACGTAACTTGCTAGACGACTGGTCTAATGCTACCATAGTAAGTACAAAAACAAGAATAATTTATCATTATGTATTGTTGAGAAAACGTAACGCTTAAAACTATTGTCAAAGTAGTGCTCTCAACCCTGGTTTCTATTTAACTGATTTCCATTCGATTACATAACCAAATAATACCCTAAGGAGAACATCCTCTTCATGTCTGATATTACCACCCCTATTCCATCCGATACGAAGGCGCTTCTGTTAGCGATAGGTTATAAGCTTATTGCCCAAAAAGGTTTTACCGCTGTCGGTATCAAACAAATACTCGATACTGCCGGGGTACCTAAAGGCTCGTTTTATCATTACTTTGCTTCAAAAGAAGCTTTTGGTGAAGCCATCATCGAGCATTATTTTGCTAACTATAAAAGGCGCTTAGAGTCGATTGCAGCTGAAGATATTAGCGCGCAACAAAAGATTTATAACTATTTTCAGAACTGGTATGACACCCAGCAAAACGGCTGCGACCATGGAAAATGCTTGGTAGTTAAGCTCAGCGCTGAAGTGGCTGATATCTCAGAAACCATGCGTAAAGCCTTGTATGCAGGTTATCAGCAAACTGTTAATTGGATTGCTGAGCAAATAAAAGCCGGCTGGGCAGATCGTTCAATTCCTCACCCTGATAATATCGCCGCTGAAAGTATGGCTAAGCGTTGGTACTTTGCGTGGTTAGGTGCCAGCTTAATCGCTAAAATCAGTCAAACCGATACACCATTGGCAGAAGTTTGGCTGATGACCACCTCGCAACTTGGTCGCTAAATATTATTCAGAATTTCCATGAGCAACTATTTAGACCGCTAGCTAATCAATGACGATTTTCGGTTATACGATAGTTTTGTAAAATTAATAATAAACTACTAGACGACCGGTCTAGTTGATGTAAAATACGCTCAAACAGCAAAAGTTACTACGATCTAATTTTTGCGCTCACAACCTACACACTTCTTAAAACTCACCTTACAGCTTCTCATTAACAACTAGGAATTTTATGAATAACTTTCAATATTACAATCCCGTTCGTATCGTCTTTGGCGAAGGTCAAATCAAAAAATTGTCAGAACTGGTGCCAACCGATGCACGTGTATTAATCACTTATGGCGGTGGTTCAGCGCAGCGTACTGGCACCTTAGATGAAGTAAAAAATGCGCTAGGTGCTAACGGCAACCGTGAAGTATTTGAGTTTGGCGGTATTGAAGCCAATCCAGAGTTTACCACGCTGCTAAAAGCCGCTGACATGGTCAATGAGCATAATATTGATTTCTTATTGGCCGTTGGTGGCGGTTCAGTCATTGATGGCAGTAAATTTGTCGCCCTTGTGTCTTCATTAACTGAAGAAGGTAGCACAGATGGTACGGTTTCTCGTGAAAAAGCGTGGGACGCATTGACCAGCTATTGCAAAAACATCGACTCAGCGATTGATTTAGGCGCAGTATTGACCATTCCAGCGACCGGTTCTGAGATGAACTCTGGCGGCGTAATTAACTATAGTGAACGTCAAGCAAAACTACCCTTTGGTAACCCGCTTACCTTCCCTAAATTCTCAATTTTGGACCCTACCAAAACCTTGACATTACCTGAGCGCCAAGTGATGAACGGTGTCGCTGACGCCTTTGTTCACGTCATGGAGCAGTACCTTACCTATCCTATTAATGCCAAAGTGCAAGATGCCTTTTCTGAGAGTTTATTAAAAATTCTTATCGAAGAAGGTAAAGCGGTCAAGGCCGACCCAGAGAATTTAGAAACGCGTAAAAACATCATGTGGACAGCAACCATGGCATTGAATGGTCTGATTGGTACGGGCGTGCCACAAGATTGGACGACGCATATGATTGGTCATGAATTGACTTCTCTACACGCGATTGACCATGCTCGCACGCTCACGATTGTACTGCCGTCAGTCATGCGTGAGCTTAAAGACAGTAAAAAAGACAAATTGCTCCAATATGCGCGTAACGTTTGGAACATTACAGATACAGATTTAGACGACGATACCATCATCGAAACTGCTATTGTGCATACTGAGAACTTCTTCCGCGAGCTTGGCTTGCCAGTGAGCTTAGAAGATGCTGAGTTAGATAAGTCGGCGATTGACCCTATTATTAAGCAACTTGAAGCACACAAAATGGTGAAATTGGGCGAACATGGTAAAAATGATTTAGACGTATCACGCCGCATCTTAGAACGCGCCGTGACGAGCAAAGCCTAATCATTTAAAGCCTTATCATCGTAACTTTCTTATCCACAACAATCGGTAGCCATCCACCTTAGTATGGCTACTGACTTTAAGAATTTTAAAACGTTAAAAAACCAATAACTAGAATAATAACTAGAATAAGGAGCTTTAACATGAGCTTTAATGAACAACAAAACCAGCAACAAAACCGTCAAATCAAACTTGCCAGCCGCCCGAATGGCGCCCCAACCAAAGATAACTTTGAGCTGACCACCAGCGACATCCCAACGCCTAATGACAAGCAAATGCTACTACGCACGGTTTATATGTCACTTGACCCGTATATGCGCGGACGTATGAGCGCGTCAAAAAGCTATGCTGACCCACTAGAAGTCGGCGATGTGATGCTTGGCGGTACGGTCGCCCAAGTGGTCGAATCTAATATCGATAAATTTGCCGTTGGTGATTTGGTGGTATCAAATTCAGGCTGGCAGGATTATAGCGTCAGTGATGGCGAAGGCGTGCTAAAACTTGATAAGAATATGTCCAACCCTTCGTATGGTTTGGGTGTCCTTGGTATGCCAGGCTTTACCGGCTACATGGGTTTAACCGATATCGGTAAACCAAAACAAGGCGAAACCTTAGTCGTCGCAGCAGCAACTGGTCCTGTGGGCGCAACGGTCGGACAAGTCGGCAAGCATTTAGGCTTGCGTACCGTTGGTGTGGCAGGCGGTGCGGAAAAATGCGCCTATGCAGTTGAAGAATTGGGCTTTGATATTTGTATTGACCATAAAGCCGACGACTTTGCCGAACAGCTGAAAAACGCTTGCCCAGATGGTATCGACATCTATTACGAAAACGTTGGCGGTAAAGTACTCGATGGTGTATTGCCATTACTAAATGCCCATGCGCGTATCCCAGTGTGCGGTCTAGTGTCGCAATATAATGCGACTGAGCTTCCTGATGGCAAAGACCGTCTCGGTATGCTGATGGGTCTTATCCTAAGCCAACGCCTGACTATCAAAGGTTTTATTATCTTTGAAGAGTACGGTGATCATTTCCCAGAGTTCTTAAAAACCATGGGTGAATGGGTTGAGTCGGGTAAAGTTAAAACCAAAGAGCATATCGTCGATGGCTTAGCACAAGCGCCGCAAGCTTTCTTTGACATGTTAGACGGTAAGAACTTCGGTAAAACCGTGGTTAAAGTTGCCGACGTTCAGTAGTGGTTATTTTAAATAGCGCAACGCTAAGAGCAATAGAATCTCTCAGCAATACTTAACGATGAATACCAACAAGCATCAATATCAATAATAAATAAGGACAATTATGAATATTTTAATGGTACTAACCTCACACGATAAATTAGGTGATACTGGCAAGAAAACGGGGTTTTGGCTCGAAGAATTTGCCGCCCCTTACTATGCTTTTTTAGATGCTGGCGTCAATATTACCCTAGCCTCTCCTGCTGGCGGTCAACCACCACTCGATCCGAGTAGCGATACGGAAGATGCGCAAACCAAAGACACCAAACGCTTTAAAGAAGACAAAGATGCTCAAGAGCGTCTTGCCAATACCAAAAAGCTTGCCGACGTAAAAGCCGAAGACTTCGATTCTGTCTTTTATCCAGGCGGTCATGGTCCATTATGGGATTTGGTAGTCGATAAAAACTCCATCGAGTTAATTGAAAGCTTTGTTAAGCAAGACAAGCCGGTTGCTTTTGTTTGTCACGCTCCTGCAGCGCTGAAAAACGTCAAAGTCAATGGTGAGTATTTGGTTAAAGGTAAAAAAGTTACTGGCTTTACCAATACCGAAGAAGAAGGTGTACAGCTCACTGACGTCGTACCTTTCTTATTGGAAGACGTTTTAAAAGCCAATGGTGGTGACTATCAAAAAGGCGCAGATTGGGAATCGTATGTCGTCGAAGACGGTCTATTGATTACCGGCCAAAACCCAGCCTCATCAGAAGAAGCTGCCAAACGCTTACTGGCTAAACTGAACGCTTAATATAAAATACAGCAAAAAGGCTGACATCATGATTCGCTTACATCATCTTAATCAATCACGCTCACTACGTACGCTATGGCTACTAGAAGAATTGGAGCAACCTTATGAAATCATTAGCCATCAGCGCGATGCCAACACGCATTATGCTTTGCAACTGACGAGCATTGATAGCTACCAACGCGCCATGCGTTTGGAAGCCAACTATGATGACTCTATTAAGCGCTAAGTAAGACATTTGAATGGTTTAATATGAAAAAACAGCTCTTTATGAGCTGTTTTTTTATGGCTAAGCTGTTAAGGGCTTAAGGCAAAACTTTTGCTCAAGCCAGCTATTCATAAAGACATTATCAGGATCATACTCACGGCGTATCTCCAAAAAACGATTTAGCTTAGGATATAAGCTTTGCAGCTCTATACGGCTCAATTTATTCACTTTGCCCCAATGCGGGCGACCCTGCCATTTTTTCATATACTCGTACAGCCATTTAAACAATGGCTCACAGTCCATACCGTTCCAAAAATCTTACTC